>JAUXEW010000249.1 GCA_030620375.1 Desulfobacteraceae bacterium
AAAAAAGAGGGCACGCCAGTGCCTCAAAGTTTCAGTTTTATCCCGGTGCGAAGCACCGGGTTTTTTTTAAAACAATAGAAAGGGTTTATGGTAAGGATTAAGGGGTATGGAGTATTGATGAACTCCTAGAAAGTATAACCGTTTTTTTACCTCGTCTTCCCTTAAGCTATTTTCTCATAATCAACATAAGGTCTGAATTTACCCTGTTTTTCTGCTTCTTTTAATACGCTTACATACTTACTTAAATTGTCTCTCGTCATTTTTTTTGCCAAAGTCCAATCTGCTTCGATGGCGCCTTCGCAACACATCTTTTCGCAAAACAAACAAAAAATACAGCCCTCCTTTTGAATTTCCGGCGGTTCAACTTCCATATCTATCGCATCCACAGGACAGTTATCCTGGCATACTAAACATCGGGTACACTTATCCGGATTTATCGTAAATCTGGGGAATACCTGTTGTAAATTTTCGGGCGTTAACATCTTAGAGGCCTCAGCCCACCAGGTATTTTCAATAAGTTCAAAATCGGGGATCAAGCCTGACTCTCCGTTTTGAATGCTTACGCTAATGTCACAAATGTCTTTGCCAAACTTTTCGGCTTCGTTAAGTTCAATCTCATCAGGATGCTGGGCCGTATGCATAACCTTAGGATAAAATTGAAGGGAAGAATCAGCGTATGAATCAAAGGCGCCAATGACGATATATCCCTTTTTTTTCAATTCGTTTTGCATGTAATAGAAAGTATTCCCCATGATGCTGCCGTGAGTGCAAAAAACAAAGCAATGTTTTCCTTCTCCTTTATCCATATTTTTGATGAATGTATTAACATTAAGCGGTTCTCTATAAAAAAAAGTCGGCGTTCCAATGCCGACTAAATCATAATGGTGAATATCGTTTCCGCTTGCATTCTTCATAAAGTTGACCGTGCAGTTATTCCCTCCATCAAGAATTCCTTTTCGAATCTTATTGGCTATTGTCTCCGTATTACCGGTTTGGGAAAAACAAATAATTAAAACATCCATAAAAATACCCCGCTAAACTAGTAAACCCCGATTGAACGAAAGTCGAGCATGATCCCTGGTTTTATCTGACCGGTCGCTGCACTTCGAATACCCTCTCTTTACCCTATCGTTGCATAAAAAATGTAGTTTATTACAGCTTCACCCGTGATGCCTTGGACCTGGGGCATCCTCGACTTTTGTAACGTTAGGGTTTACGGAGTCTATTTTTTCAGATTCAACACCAAAAAGCCGACCGGCTTTCTGTGGATCAAAAATTGAACGGTTTCTCCCTTTTCGATATTTCTGATAACCCCTTTGTATTCGTTTAGGGAGTTGACGACTTGATGGTTTACCTCCTTGATAACGTCACCCACATGGATGCCCGCATCAACTCCCTTTCCCTGAAATTCAACGTTCTCTACAATTACACCGGTTGAATCGGTTATGTTGAACTGGTCTGCTGTTTCAGGGGATATGTCCGAAACTTTTATATCGAATTTGTAAGCAAGTCCTTTTGAGGGTTTTAACGCCCTAACGTCGACATCTTCTCTTTTGGCAACCTTTGCTTTGAATAAATTTTCCTTACCATTCCGTAACACTTTTATATCAACGATGTCTCCTGCCCGGAGAGAGAAAATAAACTTGGGCATATCACTTCGATTTTTAATGATCCTGTCATTAATTTCAATGAGAATATCATTAACTTCGATTCCCGCATCATCTGCGGGACTTCCCTCAAATACTTCGACAACCAACACACCTTTCCCATCTTTAATGCCAAAGTATTCGTAAATTGACTCATCCATATTCTGTACTTTGACTCCAAGCCACCCTCTGAACACTTCTCCATATTCTTTGAGCTGTTGGAAAACTTCTTTGGCGATATTCACCGGCACGGCAAATCCGATCCCGGAACCACCGGCATACATCGCTGAATTTATCCCCACAACTTCACCCTTTACATTCATCAATGGACCGCCACTGTTCCCCGGGTTGATAGACGCATCTGTTTGAATAAAATCATCAAACGAACCCAGGCCGATTGCTCGCCCTTTGCCACTCACGATCCCCACCGTCATGGTATGATCAAGTCCAAAAGGGTTTCCAATAGCCGCTACCCATTCACCGACTTTTAGATGGTCGGAATTACCCATGGAAATCACCGGAAGAATTCTTTTGGAATCGACCTTTATCAGCGCCAGATCCGTATAGGGGTCACTTCCGATAATTTCAGCATCAAACTCTTTTCCGTTATGGAGCCTAACCGTAATCTGATACGCCCCTTTAATAACATGATAATTGGTGGCAATATGCCCGTATTTATCAACTATAAAGCCTGACCCCAGGCTTCGCTCTTTATATTTCTTTTGTGGACCATCTCCCAGGAAATGATCAAAAAATGGGTTAAATGGATCCTCTTTTCCCCTTGGACCTTTATAATAATGGCGGTAAACCGGCCCACCGCCTTCAATAGTTCTTTCTGTCCGGATATTTACAACAGCAGGACAGGCCTTCTCCGATAAGCGAAAAAAATTCTCGGGGCCTGACAACTGGGTAACGGATTTTGAAAAAACGTTTGGAACCGGGCTAATCAATACCAATACCAGAAAAAAGAGTGGCGGAAAAACTACAATTCCCACGTTGTGTTTTAACCGTTTTCTGCTTTTTTGATTAAAAAGCATTAGACTTCAGCACTCCTTTTTTCTGCCTCCCTTTAATCCGTTATCGTTTTACTGAAATTCGGGAGGGTTTCCGGCTTGTCCCGGATAACGAGTTTGCTGCCTGTACCCCTTGCGGTCACATTTTCGTAAACACCGTCATCCCGCTTAACTAATTTGGTAAAGCCAAGCTCTCTTAATTCTCTGTTCGTTTTCGGTGTGCTTATATTCGTATATGAAATTAGTTTTCGAATCTCTCCGCCACAATCGGGACATCGAGTTAAGGGCTTATCCATGATAGATTGCATTATTTCGAAGCATTCGCCCAATCGACATGATTTATCCACATGTTCGTATTCATATATCGGCATTGCAGTCTCCGCTTTGCATTGATGTATTATCCGATCATCGTTTTAGGTCTTTTTTAACATAAGCATTTTTAAAACTCAAACTGTCTGTTTAATTGCCCGTAATTCTCGGTGAAAAGGTGAGCTTTAAATTGATTGATGAAAACAAAAAAAGTTTTTATATCCTTATTATATTGAGGGGTCGGGGAGCGAGAAAAACGATTTTCTAAAATAATGTATTGCCATCGGCGCTCTCTTTTTTTAAAATCGGCACGTTGATACCTAACCAAAGATATTTGAAATTTCATTATCGTCAGAATTCAGGAGTCAGAATTCAGAATGAAACGACCGCTGCAACAAAACGATATTCTGACAAAGGCGATAAATGACAGGATGCATGCCATTTAAGAAAAGACAGATGACAACTTCAGTGCCGAATATGGTGAACAACGAATAACCATTTCGGTTAGAGCAATGGGAAATTATGGATTATGCCTATTCGAAACAGCTTTCCGGCTAAGCTTTTCTATCAAGTTCTTGAAAAGTCGTTTCTTTCGAAATTAACACATCATTCAATAAAACCCGATCATTTTACGTTGTTGGGATTAATTCTGGCCATAATGGTTCCTTTTGGATTTTATGCCCATCCGATACTCGGCTTTCTGTTCATATTGTCGTCAGGGGTGGCGGACGCCGTAGATGGGCTGATGGCTAGAAATCATGGAATGGATAGTAATTTTGGCGCTTTTTTAGACTCGAGCCTCGATCGGTTCTCCGATTTTTTTTATATATTCGGATTCTGGGTCCTTTTTTGGGGCTCCGATAGAATGATTTTAGCCAGTACGTTAATTTTTTTAAGCCTCCTTTTCGCATCCATGATCAGTTATGTGAAGGCAAAGGCCGAAGGGTTGGGTTATAAATGTGAGGTCGGTCTGATGGAACGGGGCCTTCGGACCCTTTTCCTCATTGTCTGGGCGTTGTTGTTGAGTCTCTTTCCATCAGTCCTTGAAATCATTCTTTGGAGCGGTCTAATCCTTTATTCCGCAACGACCCTATTTACGGTAATTCAGCGTATCATATACATCAAATCACAACTAGTATCCCAACCCGGACAAGCCGGAACCAAATAAGAACCTTAAAGATACTTTGAACAAAAGTGTACTAGTTAAAGAAACCGGATCCAACCGGTTTGAAGTCATATATTCTAACAGTGATGAAAAGGAGCTTGACACATGATTAAGGAAATCACCGCACAGGAGC
>JAUXEW010000284.1 GCA_030620375.1 Desulfobacteraceae bacterium
GGGATGAAAAGCAGAGAGATCGCTTTCTGGTAAAGATGATGTACATCCTGATGGTTAAACGGCTTGAATCATCCTGGTTTTCTTTTTTGTCAACGGTTGAAAAAATTCTGGCACGTCATGAAAACGCTTTGAGCAGAATCAACAAATACCAGGAATTGACGGAAGATGATACCATTGATGACAGCTCTCAAAACGAACTTTTTGAAATGGATGAGGAAACGAATTTAGATGAATTCACCTTAGGCAAAAAGCGCAAGGTCAAACTGTCCGAAATTGACCGCGCCGGCAATCTTGAAGCATACAAACAGGATCTTAAAAAAGATATTGCCAGTCTCGACAGTCTTTGTTCCAACCTTTACCGTTTTAAAGAAACAATAAACAGGGAGCTTAAAAAGAAAAATAACCATAAAAGTAAAGATGACAAACTGGAAGTATTGATTTCAAAAATCAACGAAAAGCGAAAAAGCGGAAACAACAAAAGCAATCAGAAAGTCATCATTTTTACGGTTTTTAAAGATACGGCCTTTTATCTTTTTGAGCAGCTTAAAGCGAGAGGTTTCAAAAGACTGGCTGTTGTTAGCGGTGACGAGTCGAAAACTGATGACTCGGATCGCAGCAATTTAAAATTCGAACCCATTCTGGAGCGCTTCGGACCTTATACCAAGCTCTATATGGAAAAGGAATGGAAGGGATTTAATGTGCAGGATAGCTTATCATCTTTTGAAAAGTATGAGAGATGGAAAGAATGGGTTTGCGAGTCTTATCCGCATATCGAAAAACAACTGAACAACCCGATTGACATATTGATTACCACCGACTGTTTGAGCGAAGGCCAAAACTTGCAGGATTGTGATTATGTCATTAACTACGATATCCACTGGAATCCGGTCCGGGTTATTCAAAGAATGGGCCGTATCGACCGCCTGGCGTCTATGAATGACACCATATATGGCGTCAATTTCTGGCCTTCGGATAATATTAACAGTTATCTGAATTTGCAGAACCGTATTGAAAACCGCATGACGGTGATGAAACTGGCCGGCTCGGAAATAGACAAGCATTTTACCGCCGACTTAAAGGAACGTATTGAAGATGACAAGCTGGAGCAGTCCCAAAAGGCCAGGATGTTAAAGCAGATGCAGACATCCTGGGATGATATTGAAATAAGCGACCAGGGTCTGGGCTTTGAAGATCTATCGCTGGAATCGTTCAGACAGGATTTGAATGCAGAATTGAATCTCGCCCAAGACAAATACGATAAAATGCCCAAAGGCGTATACACCGGATTTAAAAGGAACAATGAAATTTGTTCCGAAGACGGCATCATTGCCTTGTTGGGATACCCTGCCAGACCTTCCGGTGTGACGCATTTTTCGTACAGCTCCCACGATTTGATTTATATCGATAAAGAGGGCAACAGCGTTTTGCTGAACCAGAAAGAAGTGCTCGACGCCCTGGCCAAACACAAAGATAAAAACCGTTATGTACCGTCGGAAGTTGACAGGGGCGAAGAAGAGGCCATTAAGTCTCTGGTGGATTCCATGCAATTCTGGCTAAAAAAACGGGTAGTTGAAGAAGTCAAAGACGAAGAAGGCAATACCAAAACAAAAATGGGTAAATCCGCAAAAGACGTACTGAACAAATTAAAAACCGGTGATATTTCTGCCGTAAACAGACTTAAAGAAAACATTACAATTGAAGATAAATTTCAAAGCGACAATTTCGATTTAATCGTCTGGTTCTTGGTAAGTTAATTTCCGGGGGATAAGATGAATCTGCAATATTTTAACGATCAGGATTTTTATTTTTCCATAAAAAAACTTTTTGAGGATCTGAATATCCCCATTCATTATATGACAGAGCAACCTGCTTTGGCCAAAGATATCATTTCAAATACCTTTAAGCCCCAAAAATCCGCACACCAGATGATCGACGATGTTTATTTTTTAGGGATGGTGGATGACAGGGCCTTTAACAATCAACCATCTGCAATTGAAAGTGATCGATTAAAAGAAAAAGATTATGATGGGCTTTTGGTATTCGGCGTCACCCTTGACCGGGAAGGCGGAAAGCTTCCGACCCGTGGCCAGATGGCGGAAGTTACAAGGGCCTTTAACCGCGAATTTCACTATACCCCGGTTGTGATCGTGTTCAAATACGACCGTTACATTTGTTTTTCAAACTGCGAAAGGACCCCTTACAAACAGAAATGGCGCGAAGGCGAAAAAGCCGGCAAAGTTTCCCTGCTCATAGATATCGACACTGTAAATACCCATACCGGCCATTTAAAGATTCTGCAAAATCTAGCCATCCCCACCTCCGGTAAAAAGGCGGTCACCACATTTAACGGACTATATGATTACTGGCAGGAAGTCTTCAGTGTTTCCCTGCTGAGCAAACGCTTTTACCAGGAATTATCCACTTGGTATTTCTGGGCACTAAAGCACGTGGAGTTTCCGGATGATGCTGAAAAAGACAGGGAAGTCAGAAATGCGACCAGTGTCATCCGTCTGATAACCCGTTTGATATTTGTCTGGTTCTTAAAGGAAAAGAAACTGATTCCGAATGCGCTCTTTGACAAAAAAGAGCTCGATGAGCATCTGAATTATAAAGACTATCATGACAGCACCTATTACAAGGCGATTTTACAGAACCTGTTTTTTGCAACGTTAAATACCAAAATGAAAAAGGATGATCCCCAAAGTCGCAAATTTGTCAACCGCCAATACGGAATTCAGGAATTTTATAGATACGAAAGATTTTTTAAAAACAGGAAAAAAGCATTAAAACTGTTTGAAACCATCCCGTTCTTAAACGGCGGGTTGTTTGAAAACCTGGACAAAAACATCGGGCAACCCCGTGAAATAAGGATAGACTGTTTTTCCAACCGGCCTGTGCATGAAAAACGATTGAGGGTGCCGGATTTTCTATTTTTCGGTGCAGAGGATCAGATCGATTTAAGCGATGTTTACGGCAGTAAAAAGCGTAAAAATGAAACCGTCAGAGGAATCATCCATATTTTAAATTCCTATAAATTCACCATTGCGGAAAATACGCCCATAGAAGAAGAAATCGCCCTTGACCCGGAACTGCTGGGAAAAGTGTTTGAAAACCTGCTGGCCAGCTACAACCCGGAAACACAGACCACGGCACGCAAACAGACCGGGTCGTTTTATACACCCAGGGAAATCGTCAACTACATGGTGGATGAATCCCTGATTGCCTACCTTGAAAGCAAATTAATAGAGCGTTATGAAAAGGAATCCGGGCTTGTTCCCAAAACCCCACCTTCTCAGAAAAGCATGTTCGGCAAACAAAAACCAACACAAACCAAAATCGCGCCTTCCGACTCCAAAATACCCGCAGGAGTAACAAAAAATATCAAC
>JAUXEW010000305.1 GCA_030620375.1 Desulfobacteraceae bacterium
GGCAGTGGGTATCAGGCATACGGTAACGGTTCCGCCACAGGGAATTGACGCCCGGAGGCGAGTTGGCATATCGATACGTATCGAAAACTTTTTTCTTGCTTGACACACAAATATAATTTAAATATTAAGCAATGTTTAAAGTTTAAAAAAAAAATCTTTTCAAATTGAACGGCAATAGCAAGTACATTCCCCGGAGCTTCCTGCGGGGAGCTTTACTATAGCTGCTTCAATAAACCGATTGAAAAGTACCCCATTTATACAACTATTATACCCCCTTTTGGGGCTGTTGCTACGCCTTAATCCGTTTTAAGTTTCTTTAAAAACAGGATAAAACCATTTGGAATTGGAATTAAAAAAATCCCCTATCGAAACGCTGGGCAGCCTAACGATCCGCCTGATTCGAGAAATGGGGGCCATCGCCACCTTTTTTTTCAAGGGCTTTTTTCTAATTTTTTCTTATCCGCCGCATCTATCAAGAATTATACAGCAAATTCAATTCATCGGTATGAAATCCGTTTTCGTTATCTGCTTGACCGGTGCATTTACGGGAATGGTCCTGGGATTTCAAGGATATTACAGCCTGACCATGTTTGGATCCGAAGGTTTTTTAGGCTCTGCGGTCGCATTGTCATTAATTCGTGAATTGGGCCCGGTTCTCGCAGCCATCATGATAACCGGCAGGGCCGGATCAGCCATAACGGCCGAAATCGGCATCATGAGAATCTCGGAACAAATCGACGCCTTGAAAGCCATGGGGATCAACCCCATCCGATTTCTCATTAGCCCCAAGATTGCCGCCGCATTGATCAGTTTTCCCCTTCTTACCGCCATATTTGATGTGATAGGGCTGTTTGGGGGATATCTTACGGGTTCGGTGCTGCTGGGCATTAACCGGGAAATCTATTTTTCCCGTGCTCAAGCCAGTGTATTGATGGAGGACATTACCGGCGGATTTATCAAATCACTATTCTTTGCCGTCATCGTGGTTTCCGTTTGCTGTTATCACGGCTATTACACCCATACCCGAGCCGAAGGTTTCGGCGCAAAGGGTGTTAGTCTATCCACCACAACCGCAGTCGTTCACTCCTGCGTCTTGATCTTTGTGGCGGATTATATCTTAACCTCCTTTTTTATGTAGATCTTTATGAAACAGCCGCTAATACAGTTTATAAACGTATATAAAAATTTTGGAGATACACCGGTTCTAAAGGGGATCAATCTTAGTATTTATGAGGGAGAAACCACCACTATAATCGGCAAGAGCGGTGTAGGAAAAAGCGTTCTCCTCAAGCATGTTATCGGACTCCTTAAACAAGATTCCGGAAAAATCCTGTTTCAGGGAAATCTTTTATCCCAAATGAAGCAAAAAGAGAAAGCCGCATTAATAAAACGGTTCAGTTATATGTTTCAGGGAACAGCGCTATTTGATTCAATGACGGTTTTTCAAAACATTGCGCTCCCAATTGAAGAAAAAGGGCGGATGTCGAAAGGGGATATTCGAGAAAAAGTCAGAAACAAGATGAAACAACTTGATATTGAGGATATTGAAGATAAATATCCATCCCAACTATCCGGTGGAATGAAAAAAAGGGCGGCGCTTGCCAGGGCGCTGGTCACTGACCCGGATATTGTTCTCTTTGATGAACCGACTACCGGTCTCGATCCGATACGGAAAAGTGCCGTACACAGCATGATCGCTGACTATCAGAAAAAATTCGGTTTTACCGCTGTCATGGTCAGTCATGAAATACCTGACATATTCTTTATATCCCAACGCATTGCCATGTTGGATGATGGTCGCATACTGTTTGAAGGGAGCCCGGAAGAATTTCAGAATGTGGACGAACCGGTTATCCGTCAGTTTGTCCGGGGTCTTGAAAGCCGGCATGATGACCTTACGGGCATAGCCCACCAGGCTCAAGGAAAACAGCGGTTTAAAGAAGCCATGGCACATTTTAATCGTTCTGTGATCCCTTTTTCCATTATTCTGTTGACAGTTGGAAATCTGAATGAAATCGACACAAAATCGGGACACGAAGCCAGTCATACCGTACTGAAAAACCTTGCCGATCAAGCACAGCGGCATGTTCGTATTACGGATACCTGTTCCCGGTACGGGATGAACCGGATATTGATCCTTCTAACCGGCACGAATTTTGATCAAGCAAGCCAGGTATGTGAAAAATTAATAAAAAAAATAAAAATAGACGCCGCTTTTAAACTTAAACCTTATCCGGAATTCTGTTTTTCGGTGAGTGCCGGAATTTCCGAGGTGCGGGAAGGTGACGATCTAAAAGATGTGATTGCCAATGCGGAATCAACACAAAGTATTATCTATCAATTTAATGTCTGTTAATCCATCGGAGGAATTATGAAAAGGTCGTCCATTGAAACATCGGTCGGCATCTTTGTTCTTATCGGGATCATATGTGTGGGATATCTCACCATTCGAATCGGGAAAATCGAATGGCTTGGAAAAGATAGTTACACCATCTATGCCCGTTTTGAGTCTATTTCAGGTCTTAAACCAGGTGCCCAAGTTGAAATCGCCGGGATCCAAGTCGGCACCGTCAATTCCATTTCTTTAGATCAGGAGCGCCAGATTGCCCTTGTGGAAATGAAAATCAAAAAAGATGTCGTTCTCGGCGATGATGTTATTGCCTCGGTTAAAACTGCCGGTATGATCGGCGACAAGTATATTAAAATCTCACCGGGCGGTTCGGATATTGTGCTTGAACCCGGAGAAATGATCACAACTACGGAGCCTTCGGTTGATTTGGAAGAACTCATCAGCAAATATATTTTCGGCGATGTTTAATCTAAGATGCCATTTCTGGATGAACACTAAATAGATTAAAATTCTTGGAAAATTCGCCGCAGCTTGCTTCGGGGTGTCTTCAATATCTTAAGGAGAACAAAGTGAAACAGGTGATATATATTGTACTGTTTTGGGTAAGTGTCATACCGGGCAATACCTTTGGCGCAGAACCGATGGAAAC
>JAUXEW010000170.1 GCA_030620375.1 Desulfobacteraceae bacterium
AAACGGAATAAATCTGATGCTCATTGCCAGAACAAATGCGGCGCGGTAAGGCATTATTTTTTCCAGTGCCATAACAATTTGAGACTGGGGCGTGGTTTGAATATAAATAACACCCGGAAAAAAAGCGAGAAACAACTGTGCAGATGTGATAATTCCGGGGATTACCCCCTGTTTGAATCCAAACCGAAGAACATATAATCCGGTAATAATCGTAATTTGCCAGCAGAAAACCTTGATTTCACGCCGCAGGGTTATGGGACCGCTACGAAAACCGATCAAGATGCCGGCATTTAACAACAACAACACTAAAAGGGTTAAGGGTGTTCGCGTAACAAATGCGCAAATGGAAAGGCCCATGCAGATCATCAATTTAGGTCCGGCAGGAATGGTTTTAGCCAACGGAATTCGTCCGGACGGGTCCCGGGCATGGTTTAATGAATCGGACTTTTTAAGTGCGGACGGCAATTTCGCCCCCTTTTATATCTAAGATCATGTCCGCCCAGTGGAGCAACTCGTCATGTCGGTGGCCGGTCCAGACCAGAGTGGTATGGAGGCTTTCACAGATACCGTATAAAAGATCCCGAATCTTTTTTCTCCACGTATGATCCAGACCTGCAAAGGGGTCATCCAGAATTAGCAGACGGGGCTCGAAAATCAGTATGGACGCCAGAACCACGAGATGTTTTTGACCGAAGCTTAATTTATGAGGTGACACCGGAGCAAGTGCGGCGATTTCCATACGGTCTATGAAATCGTCCACTTTTTTTTTTATGGCGACTGTTCCAACCCCCAATCGTTTTAACGGAAACGCGATTTCATCAAACACCGTGTTTTCAAAAAGTTGCTTTTCGGGGTTTTGAAACAGGCAGCCCAATGTGCCCCGTAGTCTTTTTGGAGAAGGGGGCATGCCGAACAGTTTTATGTCACCCCTTAACGGAGGGATAAAACCGGTGAGACATCTGAGCAGCGTTGTTTTACCGGCACCATTTTCGCCGTAAATTCCCATTCGTTGCCCCGAGTATACGGAAAAGGTTGCCGTAGTCCGGAACGGTTCGGTATAGCTGCCGGGGGGAGCAAAATGTTTAACGGCAATGATTTTTTCCGGTCGTTTTAAGCTCGGTCTTTTAACCGACAAATCAACGTCAGGGGATTTTTTTAATTTGTCCGCCGTTATTTTGTTTAAAGACTTCCGGTTATTAATTTCCCAATGGGCATCGATGAGGTCAGAGAAATAATGGGGGTGATGCTCGCAAATTAAAATAGAAACGCCGGCTGTTTTCAGGGGGAAAATAATTTTTTTAAGTTTTTCGATGCCATCTTCATCGAGCTGTGCACCGGGTTCGTCCAGAAGCAGAACGGAAGGGGCCATCACTATTACGGATGCCATAATCAGCCGGTATTTTTGACCCATTGAAAGGCTTGAAACGGGGAAGTCCAGGGGTTTGTTAAGGCCTACGGCCAGGAGTGCTTTTGTTACCTTTTGTTTCATTTCAAAAGGGGGTACGCATAAATTTTCAAGCCCAAAAGCCACTTCCGATCCCACGCTGGTTCCCAGGAGCTGCGTTTCCGGATTCTGAAGAACAATACCAATATTCGAACGGGCTGATGCCGCCATGGTATGAGATGAGATTTCACCGGATTGAGTCCCTTCGGGAAGAAGCCCTTTTACGGCAAGTAAGAGGGTGGACTTTCCAGCACCTGTGGGGCCAATGATGCAATGACATTCTCCCGGAGGAACAACCATGTGGATGTTTTTTAAAACCGGGTCACCGGCTCCCGGATAGGTATAGGAAAAGCCCCTGATGGTTAAAGCTGAATGCGTCATAAGATTAAAAGCGATATGTCATACCACCATAAACGGTTTTCCCGGCCTGGGGAAGACCGTAGCTTTGTTCGTAATCTTTGTCCAAAAGATTATCAGCCCCAATATATGCCTCAAGATCGTTTTTAAAAAAGCGTTGGGACAATTTAAGATTGACCAGTGTATAGTCATTCAAATCTTTTTTCAAGAGCGGCGGTGTGTTATCACTATCGTAAAAATAGATGTCGGTAAACCGTAAGACATCCCCGTAGACAGTCAGACCGAAACCAAAAGAGTAGGTCATCTCCACACTGTATTTGTTTTTCGGCCGATGTTGGAGTTCGTCTTTCTCGCTGTTTTTGGATTCATCCTTCGAGTCCAGCAGGGAATAGGCCAGGCGAATGTGAAAGTTATCCGTGGGACGGCTGTCTGCAGCGAACTCGAGACCTTTAAACAGGTATTCTTCATAATTTTGGTAAGGGATGCCCTCTTCTTTTTCAATAAAGTCTTCGGCTTTAATTCGAAATACCGTCAAAGACAGATCTGTGTTGTAGAAAAGGGTATGCCGTATCCCGAATTCATAGTGAAAGGTTTTTTCTGCTTCAAGATTTACATTGCCGCTGTCCACATCATAGAGTTGACGGATTGAGGGGAATCTGATTTTTTTGGCAATTGATGCTTTCAGACGCGTATTTTCGGTCAGATCAAAAGCGGCACCCAAAAGGTATGAATCGTTTTTTTCATCACCCCCGGCATCTTTTTTCATGAGATGATACCCGTAACCCAATATAAGGTCCAGTCGGTCAACCGGTGACACGCCGAATTCCACAGCAAAGGAATGAACCTTGTAATCTTCATTCATATCAATGGGATCCCTGCCCCCCTTTTTGTTGGTTTCAAATCCGTCGGCTTTCCATTTATGTGTTTCGGTAATGATCCCAAGGGTCGCCGTTCCCCGTTCGTTAAATTCATATGCCAGTTGTAAATTGGCGCCGTATATCCGGGAGGTGGAATCACTGGAATAGGTTCCTTTTTGAGTTTGGAGGGTGTAGGATCCGTCATCGTCATAACGGTTTTCAAGCATGTCCTGTTGATTGAAATATGTCCATCCCCTGACTCTCAAAGGGCCGGCTGTTTTATGATCAAGGGCAAGCTGCAAGGCGTTTCCTTCCAGATCATCGATCCTGTCGTATTTGGGTTTTTTGGTAAACGGGTCGTTTTTATCATAGTTAATCCTACCCGGAATGCCGTTCTCTCCTTGAAGGTGGTTGTATGATAATCCGATTAAGCTGTTTTGGTTAGGAGAATATCCGAAAGTGGCGAACACATTTTTCCTTTCATAGTCACTGTTTTCCCGGAGCCCCCCGTTTTCGCTCTTGGTTTCGTTAAAATCGTCGGAAAGGGGGAACCCGTCTTTTTCAGACATACTGCCGCTGATAAAGGTGTCCAGCTTTTCACCAACCCAGGAAAATGAGAATTTTCCCCCACGGGAATTTTCCGAACCGGCTTCTCCGGAAACGGAACCGCGAACGCCTTTAATCCCTTTTTTGGTAATGACATTGATGATGCCGCCGTTACCACCCGTGCCGTATAAGACCGAACCGCCGCCGGTCACCACTTTAATTTCCGCAATGTTTTCAACCGGTATGGTTGTGGGATCAAACTGTCCGTCATAGGTATTGTTAAACGGAATTCCATCTAACAGCAGTGTGACATGGCGGGTTCGAAATCCGCGGATATCGATTCGCGGCGTTCCCGAACCGCCAATACGGACATAAAGCCCCGGAATCAAATCCAAGGCTTCATTCAATGTTCTGGCACCGCTGGTTTTGATATCAATAGCGGTAATTCGAGTCGAAGTTCCCACCGATTCAACGCCGGTGGCCGGGCATGAAACCACCACTTCTCCCAACGAATAAATTTTGTAATATTCTGTTTTATCGGGATTAATTGCTTGATTATACAGTTTGATATCCGTGCTCTCGGCAAGAACTAAAGACGACAGGCTTACAAAGATTAACATGACCGGCACTAAAATTTTTTTCATAAGTCATCCCTTAGGATCGAACTGTGATGGTGTTTATGGATGGACACCAGTTATCGTCCATTTTTCATAGGACTAGTTTTGCCGATTGTCAAACAAAAAGTTAGTATAGGTAATATGTAGTCCTTTTGGGTAATAATAAAACAAAAAGCCGGGCAACACGATTCGGCAATTACTTTTATACCATTGTAAGGCAGTGGGCTTGTGGCGGATTGAACAGGGGAAACATTTTAACCTATTTAATTTAAAATATATATTGACAAGAAAGGCTGGGAGGCCGGCCGGTTTATAACAAGGGCGTTGTCATGATGGGCTGTCGTGCAATGAGAAGATGGGTGGGGGTTGTATAAGGTATAAGTTGTTTTGTGTAATAAACAGGATGTTTAGTTTCGCTAAAATTTTAAAGGAACAACTATAACGCCAAATCCTTTAAAAGGACGTGTTCACTGTTAAACACCCGTTTGTCCGGTTAAAAGCGCCTTAAAATAGATATGAAAATTGATGGTTTCGTAAAAAGCCAAAAAACGTCCTTTTTTGTCTTTCCGTCCCGGATCGGGGTCCGGGATGACGGCCAAGCCGGGCATGTAGTGAAGCTTTTTGCGCTATCCAGTGTTTTCAGAAACTTATGACTGACCTGGACCCCGGCTTTCGCCGGGGTGACGACTTTTTACGAGACCATCAAAATTAGTTCATATCGAAAATAGCCAGCATCGACCCTGCGACCGCTTTTGCTTTTTCTTCATCATAGAGCAACGCCACTAACATTAAGGCAAATTCCACGCCCGTTCCGGCCCCGCGGCTGGTAACGCAAGGTCCGTCCACGACAACGCGCGATTCTATGGCCGTACTATTTTCAAGTTGATGGACAAAGGCAGGATGACAAGTGGCCTTAAGATTACCCAAAAGGCCGTGGTGCTGAAGAACCACTGCAGGAGATGCGCAGATGGCCGCGTATAATCGACCTTGATCCTTTTGATTTTTTAATAACCGGATCAATGTAGTGGCGTCTCGTAAGTGCTCAGCACCGGGTATCCCACCCGGCAGGGCGATGAGGTCATATTCGGTATTCTTACAGTCTGAAATCAGTTTGTCTGCTACCAGTTTGGTTCCGCGTGACGCGGTAATCTGTAAATTGTCGACGGAAGCAACCGTCACGGTTGCATCCGCACGCCGCAAGACATCAATAATACTGACGGCCTCCAATTCTTCTGTTCCGTCTGCAATCGGAACTAATACGGTTTTAGGCATCTGGTGCTCCTTAGTTTAAGGGATTATTGGCAATGGATTAGTCGTACATATCGTTATTCATTAAAGGAAACAATATTATCAAAAACCGTAACCATTTGTCGTTCATGCCAAGCGTTGAGCAGAAACCCTTCTATAAACCCGTTGTGTCCCCCAAAACGATGAATCACAAGGTTTGTAGAAGGATTTAGCGACAGATTTAAAAAATCTTCAACTGGAATTATCGGGTCATCCGTTGCGGTAATGATGGTGGTGGGAACAGTGATTTTTTTTAGGCTGTCTTTCAAGATAGAATATTCGGAAAAATATTGACGTGCATTTTTGTAGTTGCTGTATCTTTGGATTAAGATCTCTGTCATTTCTCTGAGATTGTGTTTATTAAGGATATCGCTAAAGTTATACTTATCAGGATATAATGCCTGTTTTCGGCGTAAAGACCGGCGCCATTTTCTTAAAAAATAAGCGGCAATTATTTTATTTTTGTCAATGGCATCCGTTGTCTTATTCGGATCAAGGGCCGGGCTGATACTCACGATATGGTTTAGGTTTTTGATGTCGGATGCTGAAATTTGTCGGGCGATACGTAAGGCAAAGTTGCCGCCTAAAGAAAATCCGGCCAAGAAAACAGGACGAACACTATCCCATTGGGCAACCTGTTTAACACATTGAAAAACCTCATTTAAAAGGGTTGCAAAAAAAAGCCCTTCATTGAGATGGTGGCTGTCTCCATGGTCCCGATAATTCAATCTGAGCACGGCATACCCGTGACGATACAGGGTCCTGCCGGCACTTAAAATATATGCGGAATTGGAATCACCCTGCCACCCATGCAATAATATGACCAGCCCTTTGGGGTTGTTTTGAGTCTGAGGAGAGTAGTAAGACAGCAGACGAATGCCGTCTTCTGTTTTAAGGACTGTTTCCCGGCTAGTTGAAAGCATGGGGTTTTTTCCCAGCCTACGAAGTTTGCTGCTGGCAAGAATGGTTTGCAAGAAGGGGCTTTTTAAAAAAAACGTTGGACTAAACGGATCAGACATAACCATTCAACCGTACCTCCAAGTGCTGCAGGCATTATTTGTTTTAAAAAAATCCGGTGCTTCGCACCGGGATAAAACTGAAACTTTGAGGCACTGGCGTGCCCCCTTTTTTCCCGCTTTGCGGGAAAAAAAAGCCACCCGCTATGCGGGTGGTAGTTTACTTACAACCGGATCGTGATTGGTTTAGGAAAGCCATTAAAAGAAATATGAAAAGAATTCTTTTGTGTCAAGGCTATATCC
>JAUXEW010000094.1 GCA_030620375.1 Desulfobacteraceae bacterium
AGCCAGATACTGCAGTATTCCTGATCAATCTCCCGCCACCATCGATAAATGAACATCATTTTGGTCACCCATTCGTCTGCCAGGTCTTCAATCAGATGGGCCAGAAACGCCAGCCCCGGGTCGTTGGGAACGATGGACCGTTGACCGGGATGACGTTTTTCAAGATCATAAATCAGCGGAGTCGAATCGTTATGATATGATCCGTCCTCGGGGTATTGCAGCACCGGAATAACCGCCGGCCGGACATGGGCGATTTCCTCCCGGGTCTTCGGCGTCGTTACCACAAAAACGTGGGGAAGGCGCCGATAGCGCATAATGCCTCTCATTTTCATGGAATAGGGAGAGCCGACCTGACCGATTAACCGATAATATTCTGCCATCATGAACCTCCTTTCGATTATTGTCTTATCCTCTCCGGTATGGTTGGGCCAGTTCCTGAATTTCAAGTGGTATTTCGCTGTTCGTAAGGTCTCCGTCATAAAGGGTACGATGCTCAGGCGGCATTGCGGCCAGTCGTTCCTCCGCCTTTTCCGGAGAGACCACATCCAGTGAACCGTCCTCAGGGATTATTGCCGCTGGAACGGCATAAATGCCAGGGGATCCCTTTATAATCTAAATAACCGGTTATTTTTCAGGTAAAAAAGAACTGGTTCATTCCATAAACGGTAAAAGGTGCTGGTGTGTCCGCCATCGATAATCTCCATTAATTTCTCACATTAAACTTTTTTTCTCAATCAGTGTTCGTCCAGAAATGGTAGATTTTGGTTCAGAGCGAGGCCTGAGCGTTTTTGAAACCGGAGGAATAGCGCGCTGTTTTGAGGATTTCAAAAACGCGAAAACGAAGCTCTGGGCCAAAAGGTGCCATTTCCGGATGGACACTATTTTGCCGACGAATCTACCCCCCTCACGGTCAGATCCAGGCCCCACCATTTTTTTCTTGTCTCTTCCGGGACAAGCCCATAGCCGAAAAGGTCATCCATGAAAGCTAAAAATCCGGAGACAGAAGGAATTTTAGCACCAATGGCCTTTGTGACAGCATGCAGAGCCGTCTTGTTTCCCTTGTTCCAAGTGCAGGAGGCCAGGCAGGCGCCACAGTAACTGCCGCTGGATGAGGTATAGGCGCCACATTTTTCACAATCATCATACCATACTTTTTTTCCTTTAAAGGAGTATGGGCCCAATGGTTCCCATGAAGGGTCCGTATCGTAACTGAGGGCATTTGCCGGGCAGGCCTTGGCACATTTTTTACAGTGCCGACAAAACTCCTGCAAACCAAAATCGATGGGTTTATCCAGAGCCAATGGCAAATCGGTCAGAATAACGGCGAAACGCATAGCGCCTCCGAATAAAGGTGAAACCACCCGATTCATCCGCCCCATTTCGCCCATACCGGCCATAACGGCAAACGGTATGGGGTTGATCCCCATCATATGAATATCAGAAGCGCCGTAACCGATCCCCCTGATAAAATTTATCAATTTTTCTTCAGTCGTATGGGCCTCTTCATAACCGGTTCGGTCGGCGGCGCTGCCCAGGGAACTCGGGGCACATTTTGCCGCCCATAAAGGCACTCGTCCTGCAACAAGTATGATATATTTATAGCTTGGAGGGAAACGTATACCCTCACGACTTGCCACGGGTTCTTTAACATCCGGACTGATACTGACGTTAGGTCCAAGCCAGGTCAGGTCTATCGCCGTAAAGCCAACCTGTGCCGCTCCCAGGTGGATGGCGGCCTTTTCTACCATGGCTGAGGCCTCTAACTCACTGCCTTCCCACTTTTCCACGCCCAGTTCTTCAGGGGTGTGCACCTGGTCGTCTATGATTTTTCGGAGATCCTGGTATCCCTGAATCGGGAGGCCGTCAATATCAATACCACTTTGCCAGAAGGTTTGGGATGCAAACAACAAGGAAGCATCGGGCAGATTGAATCCCGGGGTTTTATTTGTTATTTTTTTTATCAGGTTTTTTCTTTGACTCGGGGCGTCAGGATCGCTCATTCGGTTCATTACGGACATGATGATCATGTTCGTAGTGGGTTTTTCGATCGTTGAAACATCCGTTTCCACCGTTATATGATCCGTTGACTTCACCCACCAGGGGTAGCGTTTACGTTGGTCTCTGTAGACAAAACCCTCCGGGATCCTTCCGGAATTTTTTGCTTTGTCTGCATGAAAAATATTATCTATGCTCTTATCCGCCATATGCTTCTCCTTTCAGACGACAGTTAAAGACCCGTTTAACTAGTGTCCATCCAGAAACGGCATCTTTTGGCCCAGAGCTTAAGTTTTCGCTCTTTTAAAATCCTCAAAACAGCACGCTATTCCTGCGGTTTCAGGATCCTAAAATCCGAGCTTAAGCACAGCCCCCATGAGGAGGGTCCCCGGAATTAAAAACATACAGAACCCCAATATGGCCGCACGGGGTTCATGTTCTTCAAGGGACCCGAACAAGATATCAAAGCTGAATACAATGGATGCCGCCCCGAGTGCGTATAACCCCCAGACATACCAGGCGGGAGTGCCGCCTATAAAATACAGGCATGCTCCCCCAATACCGACAAGAATGCCCAGTACAAGATTTCTCATGAATAGCCCCCTTTTTTTAGTCGAATCCCACCCAGTTCACGACATTTTCAAGAGACTGCCTTTCGCTTACCAGCTTGTTGGCCGGGTGCTTCTCATCCGGATAACCGATGGCGATGCTGATATACATTTTTTTTGACTCGGGCATACCGGTGACTTTTCTGACCACATCAGGAAACATGATGCCCTGCCCGTTAATACAGGTACCGAGACCGTATTCCAGTGCGACCAGACATATGGTCTGGACGATACCCCCGGTGTCTGAAGCCGCCATCCGGGTCTCCAGGCTTTCGTCTGCGGACAGAATGATGCTTGCTGGTGCGTCAAAAGAGCGAAAGCCTTTCATTGTCCATTCCATCTTTTTCTGCTTATCTTCTCTTGTTATGCCCAAAAGATTGTATAACCCAAAGCCTAGAGCCCGTTGACGTTCTTTATAAACGCCTTCGTATGGTTTCGAATGTCCGAAATCTGAAACGGGCATTTGACCGGTGCCCAGTTTCTCGATATTCCCTTTCCGTATTTCGTCCAGGGCCTTCCCGGTGACAACAGTGATTTCCCATGGCTGAACGTTCATTGCAGAAGGTGCGCGAAGAGAAATTTCTATGATCTCGGTCAACACTTCCTTGGGAACCGGATCGGTTTTATAGCCTCTGATACTCCTACGTGTTGTAATCGCTTCTTTTAGTTCCATCTATAAATCCTCCTGTAGTGTTTATGTGTTTCGTTGTTTTTAAGTGAACTCGAGCCTGTCCCCGGGTATTAAGGGATCGCTCAAAAATAACTTGTGCAGCGTATCGTTGATCAGAAAGATGGCCAGATCATTGATCCATGTTTTGTCAATTACCTGGTAATCCCGTTATATTTAATTCTATATACATCGGAACCACTTATTGTCAAGTTAAAATTTACTTTTGTTAATTAAGATTTTATGATATTAAATACTATTGACACAAATAATTTTATATAATAATTTATCCTTGATTTATCAGGCTTCAATATATGAGCGTCATAAAGGAAAAATGCTAAACAGGTGGAGAAACCGATTCAATTATAGGGGGACTAAACTGGTTAATGGTGAACTCCCTTTATAGAGGAATTCATGGTTATTGCGAATAGACAAGGCCTTCGTGTCTGATGTTAAAATCGGGAAATTGACTATAATTGTCTTTCCGGTTTTAAGTCAGACATATTTATAGGCTGAAGTTGCGACCTGTTTTTTCAAAGGAGGACTGATGGTATGGTTAATGCAGAAGAAATAAAAAAGAACCGGAAAAAGAAGGAATATGAAATCCGGGACGAGGCTAAAAAAAATCGTGAGAAGTTTATGCTGGAAAAGGCAAGAGAAATTGCGAAGAATAGAGGGTTTCAGTCCCTCAGCCTTCCTGTGTTAGCCAACGTCAGTGGGTATTCAAGACCGACAATTTACAAGTATTTTCTGAATAAGGAAGACTTGTTGACCGCTCTGGTAGTGGAATCTACAGCCGAGCGCATTGCCTATTATGAAAGGGCCATCACCTTTAAGGGTAGAGCACGTGAAAAAATGATGGCCATTCATTCACTGAATTTTGGAATCCTGAATGAGGCTTTTCATGACTGGCTCTCCATTCTCACCAACAAGGACCAGACAAAGTCAAAACCGGAGCGTCAAAAGAGTTTTAACCGGAACAACGAACGGATACTTGAAATACATGCCGATATTGTGCGTCAGGCCGTCAGGGACGGCGACTTGATCCTTAACGAGGGAGTGGATGAATATAAACTGGTGTTTACGCTGACCGCTGCTACCATTGGCGGGTGTGTAATGATCGAATCGGACTCGCCCGTCATTAAAAAATGGTTCAAGAAAATTAATTTTATGCACGGTACCTTTGGGCAATTAATACTGGATGGCATGGACTGGCGTCCATTGTCCAATGAATGGGATTATTCAAAAACACTTGAGCGTCTTTACAGCGAAGTATTTCCTGAATTATCGATGAAATCGATATGTCCATAACAAGATTAAAATACCCAACCGCACCATGGAGAAAATTACTTCACGAACCGGAAGTTGATCAAAGAACTGGGGTGAATTAAAATGAGCGATACCGGTTTTGCCTTGAAAGGCTATGAGGATCTGGAGATATCAACCCAGATAATTATCCGTGATGCCCTGAATCGAGGCGTTGATATTGAAATTCTGGATCGCAAGAGCAACTTCATCCGCCTTGGGAAAAACGGTAAAACAGAATATGTAAAACAGGCGACAAAAACGTCAAAAGACAGCTATATATCGTTTTTGATCATGGAAAACAAATCCGTTTCAAAATTGCTGTTGCAGGAAAGCGGTCTTTTGGTACCCGCGGGCCGGACATTTTTTGATCCCGACGAAGCATTACGATTCAGTCAATCCATCTCTGGGAAAAAGATCGTTATCAAGCCGGCCACGACAAATTTTGGGATCGGGATAACGATCATGGATACCGATAGAAAAACGGCTGCCGTGGAATCGGCTATCACCAGGGCGTTTTCTTTTGCTGAAACGATAATCGTGGAAGACTTCGTGGCGGGAAGCGAATACAGGTTTTTGGTTGTCGATTTTGAAACCCTAGCGGTATGCCAAAGAGTCCCGGCGAATATCCTTGGTGATGGAAGTAAAAGCATAGAAAAACTGGTTGGGGAAAAGAACCGTGACCCCCGACGAGGCAAGGGGCATGTCACGCCCCTTGAAAAGATTCAGTTGGGCGAAACCGAAATAAGCGTGTTGAGCGATGATTACGGTTATCGTTGGGATACGGTTCCCCGGAAGGGAGAGGCCGTTTTTCTCAGAAGAAATTCGAATATCAGCACCGGCGGCGATTCAATCGACGTCACGGATACCACGGATTCATTTTATAAGCAGATTGCTGAAAAAGCGGCAAAATCCGTTGATGCCCGTATTTGCGGTGTGGACATGATATTGTCTTGTCTTGATAGCAAAGGCGATTATGCGATTCTGGAATTGAACTTCAACCCGGTTTTATATATCCACAACTACCCTTACCAGGGGAAAAACAGACACGTCGGGGAAAAAATTCTGGATCTTTTGGGTTTTTAGAGGGAGGGCCGCCTGGGAAGATACCGGGAACATGTTATAAATACGGTTCGGAGTCTCAGCGATTTGAAGATCAGCGAAACGTATCTACGTATGTTTTACCGACTGCCGGACGATAAAATCGCTGATACCAAATTGTGAATTTTGAAACAGCTTCTATGCTTATTTACTTTAGGAGGAAAGAACATGACTGAAATCTGTACACTCTATGGCGCACCTTTTTCATTATATACCGGAAAGGCGCGTTCTTACCTGATTAAGCAGGGTATTCCCTACCGGGAATTGATCCCGAAGACAGCGCATTTCAGGAACAACGTGTTACCCACGGTTCACCGAACAATGATGCCCACCCTTGAGTTGCCCGATAATGCGTTTATCCAGGACAGTACGGTGATTATCGACTATTTTGAAAACCAGCCGGGTATAACGTCTACACTGCCGGATACGCCAAAGCAGAAAATTATTGCGCTGCTGTTCGATGTTATCGGTTCCGAGGGATTACTTCGTCCGGCAATGCACTACCGTTGGAACTTCAAGGAAGATAATGACGATTTTATGGAACAGTGTTTTTGCACCATGGTTCCTTCGGGAATCGACGACCCCCTTGCCCAGGCCAAAAAGGGCATGGATCGTATGCGAGGTGCGGCCGTGGCCTTTGGCGTCAAACCTGAGTTGTTTTCCGTGATTGAAACCGCATACGAAGAATTGCTGGACCTTTTGGATGAGCACTTTTTGCAAATTCCGTATCTGTTGGGCGGCAGACCATCGATTGGCGACTTTGGTTTGATTGCGCCGTTTTATGGTCATCTGTCCCGGGATCCCTATCCCTCAATGATTATGAAGAAACGCGCCCTTCGGGTCTTTCGCTGGACCGAGCGAATGAATCGGCCGGGTATGGATATCGGGGAATTTGAGGATTATCCCGGGGCGTTTCTTGCCGACGATGAAATTCCGGAAACACTGAAGCCGGTTTTAAAACTCCTGTCAGAGGACTTTGTGCCTGAAACCATGGCAGCGGCGGAGTGCATCAATAAGTGGCTTGAAAAATCCAACCCACAGCCCGGTACGCCAGTGGAAAGAGGTGTCGGATTAGGGGAGTTTGAATTCAGAGGCGTCAAGATTCAAGCCCTTGCACAGCCTTACCGGTTTTTTCTGCTGACAAGAATGCAGAAAGCGTTTGCCGGATTGGATAAAACCGGCCAGGAAACAGTACGGGCGCTGTTTGATGAACTGGATTTAACCCAATTACTTTCTATTAATATAAACCGCGCAGTTATGCGACATGATCATCTGGAGGTTTGGGACTAGAAGACAAAGGGGTCTACATTTGACCTTTAGTGATATTATTCTTTATTTCCTCTATCTGTTGTATGAACTTTCTAAATGATTCCACATTAAACAGTAAGCTGCAATATTTGCATTCCATATTTCAGATATTTCAATCAGCCAATCAAGAAATTCCGAATAATCTTCCTTATTTGAAAAAATTGCCTCAGATCGTCTTCCATGGTTCATGACATGGTACCATGCGCCCGGAAATTCTATTCTAAGTGGACGTGACATGATCTGTTCATATTATTTTGTCAGGTAATGGTCAAATGTAGACTTGACCCCTATTCTTATTTTGTCAGGTAATGGTCAAATGTAGACTTGACTCCTATTCACCATTTACTTCCGTTCTTGGCTGGCAGTACTGAGGTGGCATGCACTAAGAAATGGCTTGCAAAGATCCGGCAGGAGAGATATTGTCAAAATATATGGTAAAGAGGGATTTAAGCCTCCCCGCAGCAAGCTACGGGGAATGCGCAACAGCTTTTTGGAAAAAGTGCCGCATAATTCGGAACTAATCCAGTAAAACTTTATAAGGACTATCCATGAATAAAGAATACACGGACACGGTTCAAGAACTGGCAGGTGCATGGCGGCTGGTTTCATCAGAGTTCAGGACTTCCGGAGGGGGTGTGATTTACCCCCTGGGTGAGGATGCCCTGGGTCAGGTCCTTTTTACGGAATCCGGCTATATGTCTGGCCAACTCATGCGAAGAGATCGTATCGGTTTTGCCTCTGGGGATCAGTCTTCCGGATCACCCGAAGAAATCAAGGCGGCCCTGGAAGGGTATGTATCCTATTACGGGCCCTTTGAACTGGATCTTGAACAGCAAAAGCTGATTACCCATGTGGAAGGCAGTATGTTCCCTAATTGGGTGGGAATTGATCAGGAGAGATTTTTCGAGCTTTCCGGGGATCAGCTGATTTTAAAAACCACGCCGTTTGCCTTTGGTGACGAAGAATTCGTCGGCGTGCTGGTGTGGGAAAGAAAATGAGAAAGATCCGTCATGTGTGATACCCTTGTTGCCACGTCTGAAGCCACAAATGACGGGGTTATGATGTTTGCGAAAAACTCCGACGGACGGTTTAAACGATAAGGAGAATTCTATTTTGCTACCCCTATTTGAACAATACCCGGCTTTAAAAGAAAAAATGCCCTATGTTTCATTGGGAACCTTTCCGACACCGATAAAACAACCGGCTCAACTGGAAAGCGAGCTGGGAGTTTCAGGGTTATATCTGAAACAGGATGGATATAGCGGCGATCCTTATGGCGGAAACAAGATCAGAAAACTGGAATTCATTCTGGGCGATGCGCTTCAAAAAAAGGCCAAATCAGTTCTTACATTCGGATACGCCGGTTCCAACCATGCCCTTGCCACATCGATTTATGCCGGAAAACTGGGGCTGAAATCCATATCCGTTCTTTTAAAGCAGCCCAATGCCCATTATGTCAGGCGCAATCTCTTGATGGGCAGTGCCCATGGGGCAGAGCTTTGTCATTATCCGACAGAACGGGCAGCTTATTTGCCGGTTATCTTAAAACTACTGAAACAAAAAATAAAAACCGGTCGCATTCCCTATATCATACCTCCGGGAGGATCTTCTCCTATAGGTATTGTGGGGTATGTTAATGCCGCCTTCGAGCTGAAAGATCAAATTGAAAATGGACTGCTGCCCGAACCGGACCTGATTTTTGTTGCCCTTGGCACTATGGGAACTGCCGTGGGCCTCTTGCTGGGACTCAGAGCAGCCGGACTCAAGACAAAAGTCGTATCGGTCAGGGTCACGGATGAAAAATATGGCAATCAAAACAAGTTCAGGGCCTTGTTGAATAAAACAGCGGCATTGATATCGTCTAAGGATCCGTCTTTCCCGGCAATTAAGATAAAAGATGAGGACATTGATATCCGCGATGACTTTTTCGGTGGGCAATACGCGCGTTTCAGCCCTGAGGGGATGGACGCAGTGAATCGGTTAGAAGAAACAGAGGGCGTTTCACTGGAGGGCACCTATACGGGAAAAGCAATGGCGGCATTGATTCATCATTTAAAAAGCGGGAAATCGAAAAAAGACGTTATTTTATTCTGGAATACCTACAACGCAATTGATTTTTCAGATACAATAAAAAATATCGATTATCGACAGTTGCCCGATCCTTTTCATGCCTATTTTGAAGAAGATGTTCAACCCCTTGACGGGTAGAAAGAAAGTAAACTACCACCCGCATAGCGGGAAAAAAGGGGGCACGCCAGTGCCTCAAAGTTTCAGTTTTATCCCGGTGCGAAGCACCGGGTTTTTTTAAAACAAATGATATTGAAGGATGCGGCCA
>JAUXEW010000240.1 GCA_030620375.1 Desulfobacteraceae bacterium
ATGAGACAATTCAACACTGATGTGAATAGTCATGAGGAGTTCTCCATGTTATATTAACCAACCCTTTCCAATCATTAAATTTGTCTGCAAAGATTATGAATGAAAACCTAATTTTCTCAATATCCAGAATTTCTCACCTCATTGCAGAAAGATTGTTATATTGTTCAAATTTTGCCATACATGATGTTGCTTGTGTTAAAATTACAATCGATCCAAAACCATGATTCATAATTATACAAGTGACTGGAAAAGGTATATTTTCAGGCAAATAAAGCCATCCACTTATTCTTAGTCCACCAACTTCAAAACTTACATTTTCGACAAGCTCGGAAGTGTGGCCCGGGTTATAATAGAAGGGTATAAGCTAATCACAGCGCATAACCCAAACATAGCAGTCCAGGTAAAGGTCATGATCTTATTGCGATAGAACAATATTCAGAAATGATACCATCGGCCCGGTGTAAATTCGACAAAACTCATATCCTTTTTTTCCAGAAGCTGTCTCAACATACTCAGATCCGAGGGATATGCCCCTTCCATCAACGGATCATGGTGTTGTGGAACAATGATTTTTGCACCGGAAGCCAGTGCAAATTCGGCGGTCTGCTCCTCCAGTCCCTGAAAGGCCTTACCTGGAATCACTTGTAGCAGCATCATAAAGGCATTGGTTTTTCGGGCAACATCTAAAAGCGAGGGATCAGGAAAGGAGCCCGCCATATAAATGGGTTTTCCGTCTCCGGTATCAAAGACAAAATTCAACTGTTCTCCACCCGGATACTTGGCCATCCAATCTTCCATCAATTCCGGAAGGGTGATGGGTCCTAAGATGGTTTCCATTCCTGTACGAATCATGTCCATCATCTTATCACCGCCATTCATATGAACTTCTTGGCCGGTGATTCGTTTATACTCCGCCATAAAATCCACATGTACTCCCCGGACCACTTCGACCGTGAGCCCCTCTTTTAAAACAATATCACCCGGTGAAACGGTGAAAAAATGCTTCGGATCAATTTTCTGGTGCTGGATCAAGGCTTCCGCCACCTCACGGCTGCAATAAATATCCGCCCCAAATCTTTCGACCAGTTTGCCCACATCCAGGACATGATCGTAGTGGCCATGTGTCAGGAAGATAAAGTCGCAGGCCTCGATTTCATTTGAAGCAATTGGTGCATTGGCGGAGTCATCCAGATAGGGATCAATAACAATCGTCTTTCCGTTGACCATTCGAATTTGAAAACAGGCGGTTCCCAGCCATCTGATATCATATGCCATTTTGTTTCTCCCTTAAGATATTTCTGACAATTGGTGCAATTGGGGTCGGGCCACGCTAACTTATTGAAAATTATCGCTTAACGTTCCAAAATATCCGGTTTATAG
Organism: Desulfobacteraceae bacterium; assembly: GCA_030620375.1. Taxonomy (GTDB): domain Bacteria; phylum Desulfobacterota; class Desulfobacteria; order Desulfobacterales; family UBA5616; genus JAUXEW01. The sequence goes on from JAUXEW010000240.1 coordinate 1,381, forward strand.
AATGACTTCCTTTTCCTTCAACGCCTCGATTTCCTCCCAGGATAATTTCCCCAGATCCATCAGCACCTCCTCGGTATTCTGACCGAGGGCGGGGGCTTCGCATTTTACTTTCCCCGGGGTTTCACTTAATTGAACGGCAAGTCCCAGGGATTTTGACGGGCCGAAAACTTCATGGTGGGTATCGATAATATAATCGTTGGCCTTCACTTGGGGATCGTTTTCCAGATCCGGGGTTGTCTGAACGGGCGTACAGATGACGTCACCGGTGTCCTTTAAAATTTTTGTCCACTCCCGGGCGGTTTTCGTCAGAAAAATGTCATCCATTACAGCAATGAGTTCGGCTGCATTCTCCATGCGCTTTTCTATACTCTCAAATTTTGGATCTTTTTCAAGATGAGAGATATTTAACGCCTTGCACACAATGGGCCATTTCTCATCCGGTACGAGCATTCCCAGCATAATCCATGTTCCGTCCTTGCATGGATAATGGTTCCACAACGGGTTTCTGGCCTTTTCCCGGTCTGTCTTGAAATATCCTGTCAGGTCCTGTTTGTGATGCAGCTGCATGCCGATGGTAAGCCCTTGGAGGGTCATCATGCTTCCTAAGTGTGAGACATCCACCTGCTGCCCCACACCAAGCCTCTCCCGGGCCACAATGGCCGCCAGAATGCCGTAGGCCGTCATGATCCCCCCCATCTGGTCGGCAATGGCGCCGCCGATGGTGAACGGCGGGGTCTGGGGACCGCCCAGCATGGTCATAATACCGCACCTGGCCAGCCCGATCATGTCAAAGGCCGGTTCCATGGATTCAGGGCCCTTTGGTCCGTAACCCGAGGCTGCCGCATAAATCAGTTTGGGGTTGTACCCTTTCAGTGTTTCATAATCCAGCTTGAGATTTTCCGGCACTCCCTGACGGAAATTATGCACAAAAACATCCACTTTTTCCACCAGCCGGTACATAACCTCTATGCCCTCTTTTTTCATCAGGTCGATGGCGATACCTTCTTTTCCCCTGTTGTTGACTTCAAAATAGGCGCTCCTCTCTTCAGGCAACTCCGCTACACCGGGAAATTTCAGGTAACGGCCGCCGTCCCCGGTTTCCTTGTTTTCTATGTGGATAACCCTGGCCCCCAGATCGGCCAGCATGGCAGTCGCCCAGGGCCCCATTTGCCACTGGGTCCAGTCCAGAACCGTGATCCCCTCCAAAGGTGCAGTCATGCGTATTTCCTCCTGTCGGTATTATGCATAAAGCTGTGAAAAGCCGGGGTTGCTGTCGGTAATATAAATGTTTAGAACCTGAACGGAAAAAATGGCGTCTGTATGGATTGATCCAAATATTAGACCATAAACTTCATAATATTTTCACGTCCATATCACGATTTCAGTTGTTTGACCATGGGTTTTTCAAAATCGCAGACAGGTGAGAATCAGACATGGTTATCTCCGAATTATGCGGCACTTTTTCCAAAAAGCTGTTCCGAAATTGAAGATATGGTCGATATGCAAACAATGAAAGTTCGTTGATAATACTGAAGTTTTCTCCAACGAATCACAATTTTTGAGGTTACCATAAAATGACTTTTCGAAATTCTTTTAGGGCGAACACTATCGATTCCTGTACGCCGTTTTTTAGTAGTTACTTGAACTCAAATTTTGTGTGGGCTTTATTTTCTAATACAGGGAGAATGTTACTTGTCGTGCTCGCCAGTTTTGTGGTAGTTATAAGGGAAGAGAGGTCACCAATGATCGTCGCACAAATTACTGATCTGCACCTGCTCGAAGCCTTTGTAGGACACTTAGAGTCGTCGCCGTCGGGCTTCGTACAATATACTATCGATGACTATCCTGTACGATTAATTGCTCTCGATACGCTGATTGAGGAGCGGGAAGATGGTCTCGTCTGCAGTGAATGACTCACTTGGCTCGATAAGGCACTCGGTTGTGCACCCGACCGACCGATTCTCATCTTTTTTTCCATCAAAACCGTAAAAGGAGATATACAATGGATTTTACAGAATTGTTCACCCCGGTTAAAATTGGAAAAAAAGAGCTTAAAAACCGTCTCGCTTTTGCCCCCACCGGCATGGGCACGGCGGATGATAACGGTGGTGTAACCGACCAGACCCTTTGTCATTACACTGCACGGGCAAAAGGCGGCGTCGGGCTGGTGATCATAGAACATACCATGTGCAATCTGAAATACGGTTTGCAGGGTATCGGCGCTCTTGGATTTCATCGGGACAGGAATCTGGCCGGTATGTATGAACTGGCCAAAACCATTCAGGCCTGTGGGGCCGCCGCCGTGGTGCAATTAAGCCTGGGACTTGGAAGAGAACCATCCCCGGAACTGGAACCCTTCGGCCCTTCCCCCGTTGCCGTTGAGTTTGCTTCCGACAGCATGCCCAAAGGTTTAAAAATATTCGAGGGCATCACCAGCCCCCCACCCAAGGCCTTGTCCATTAATGAAATAGAAGAACTGGGAAATTTATTTATTTCATCCGCTTTAAGAATTCAAAATGCCGGATTTGACGGGATCGAAATCCATGGGGCCCATGGATATGCGCTGGCTGGTTTTTTATCTCCTCATGCCAATCAGAGAACGGACCGGTATGGCGGCTCCTTTGAAAAGCGGCTGACACTGGCATTGGACCTGATTCGAAAAAGCCGCCAAGCCCTTGGCGATGATTTTATTATCGGCTTTCGGATCAGTGGAGATGAGCACATTCCCGGCGGCAGAACGCTGGAAGAAACACAAAAAATGGCCGCCGTATTTGAACAAAAAGGGGTTGACTATATCCATCTTTCCTCAGGAACACTGGAGTCCAAAAGCTATACATTTCCGGACAAAACAGGCCAGATTCTTCCCGAAGCAGAGGCCGTTAAAAAAGTCGTGAATATCCCCGTTATATGCCCCAATATTCATGATCCGGCACTCGTCCTTAAAGCCATTCATGAA
>JAUXEW010000173.1 GCA_030620375.1 Desulfobacteraceae bacterium
GGGAATGTTGCTGTTATGCTATATATCTCTAAACAGAGTTCGTATGACTTTTGCCAGACTTTCAAAACTTTGTAATTCTTTAGAATTGAGCGCTGATGCGTCACTTCGTGTCACTTGAACCCTTGAATCCTTGACCCCTTGTACCCTCTGGGATCACACCTGGTCAATTGGAGATAACCCACTTATTTTGCCTTAATTAACACCAACTAATCGGGAGATGATCCTAAAATGAATATGACGATGGCTGAAAAGGTTATGGCCCGGGCTTCCGGACAAGCCCAGGCAAAAGCGGGTCAATATGTAACGGCAAAGCCTGACCGTATGATGGTCCATGAGGCTTTTGCAGCTTGTGCCTGGATTTTAAAGAGTATGGGTATAAAGGAGTTGTATGACCCAAACCGGGTGGTGGTTATGCTGGATCACTATTTTCCCGCACCTTCGGTTTCCATGGCCGATGTTCATATCATGATCCGGCAGGCCGTTGAGGAGTTCGGCATAAAACATTTCTTGGGTTATAGCGGGATATGCCATCAGGTGATGTGTGAATCCGGACATGTAATCCCCGGCCGGCTGATTTTAGGAACGGATTCACACACCACTTCCTATGGTGCTTTTGGGGCCGCGGGAACGGGTATCGGTCAGACGGAGATGAGTTACGTGCTGGCCACCGGAGAGATATGGATGATGGTTCCGTACACGATCCGGTTTCACCTTACCGGCGGGCCGGTTCCCGGCATTATGGGGAAGGACATTATCCTTCAAATCGCCGGTGACTACGGTACCGAAGCGGCTCAATACCGATCGATCGAGTTTTATGGACCGGTGGCTGATAGAATGTGTCTTTCCGATCGTCAGACAATGTCCAACATGGGAGTTGAAATCGGGGCAAAGTTTTCCTTTTTTGAAGCGGATGAAAAGGCGGTAGCATACGTCCGCAAGCGTACGGATGAGCCGGTAGACGCCTTTGGACCGGATGAAGGGGCAGCATATGAGGCAACCCATATCGTGGATATCACCGACATGGAACCCCAAGTGGCTTTTCCTCATAATCCGGGAAATGTCAAGCCGATTTCGAGCACCGGGAATGTGCCGGTAGCGCAGGCCTACCTGGGCTCTTGCACCAACGGCCGGTTGGAGGATATTGCGGTTGCCGCCCACATACTTAAAGGGCGAAAAGTACATCCGAAAACACGCATGTTGATAGCTCCGGCCTCGAAAGAAGTCATTCTGGAGGCCACGAAATGCGGTTATACCAGGGATCTTATGGAAGCCGGCGCCCATATTCTACCCGCCGGATGCGGCGCTTGCCCGGGCGGCCACATGGGACTGTTGGGAGGAGGAGAGGCCTGCATATCATCGACCAACCGAAATTTTCGCGGTAGAATGGGCAGTGAAAACGCCCATGTTTATCTGGGTTCCCCGGCAACGGTGGCTGCATCCGCCATTACAGGCCGGTTAACCGACCCCCGGGAATTCTGGAATGAAACCACGGTTTGAGGAGGGTGTCATATGAAAACCATTATTAGCGGAAAGGTTTGGAAGTTCGGCCATAATATTGATACAGATGCCATGGCACCATGGAAGACACTCAATGCAGGCTGGGAGGAACGAAGCAGCAGCGTCCTCCACATCCGTCCGGGATTTATCGATCAGGTCGGTTCCGGAGATATCATCGTTGCCGGTCGCAACTGGGGTTGTGGCTCCAGTCGAGAGCAGGCGGCCGAAAACATGAAGCTTCTGGGTATAGGGGCGGTGGTGGCGGAATCGTTTGGCCGTATTTATTTCAGAAATTCCGTGGCAATAGCGCTGCCAAGTATAGCATGCACGGGTGTTTATGATGCTTTTGGGGAGGGCGACGAAATGGAAATCAATCTGAATACAAGCCGGGTGTTTAACTTAACGCGCGGAATCGAGCTTAAAGGAGAACCTTATACCCCGGACATGTTGAAGATTATTGAAAAAGGGGGCCTGATGAATGTTTTAAAGGAACGGATGTCTGAACACCAGGGAGGTTAACATCAATGACGACAAAACAGGTTGCAGTGATCGAAGGAGAAGACGCCTCTCCTGAGGCGGTCCGCCCCGTAGTTGAATTGATTGATCAGATGAATCTCGGCATAGAATGGGTCTATCCGCCGGTGGGGGATAAGGGTGTCGAACGCTTTGATTCGGTATTCCCCGAGGAAGCCAAAGAAATGATCGATGCCTCGGATACGACGCTATTTGGGGCTACCAGTGGCAAGAGCGCCTTTGCTTTATTGTATTTGCGATGGGGAAAGGAAACCTATGCCAATGTGCGCCCCGCAAAATTTCTTCCCGGATATCACAGCCCGTTATCCAATCCCACGGGGATTGACCTGGTTATTGTCCGTGAAAACATGGAAGACCTGTATCTCATGGTGGAGGGAGAACTGGAAGATCTGGCACCGGCCAACCTGACCAGTCCTATTCTGCAGAAATCGGTGGCCGATATGGGCCCCGGCAAGTACGGGGTAAAGATAATTACACAAGCCGGTACCAAGCGGGTTTCAAAATTCGCCTTTGAACTGGCCCGACGTCGTAAAGCACAGGGCCGCCCGGGCAAGGTAACGGTATCGTCAAAATACAACATGTTGCCACAGAGCGACGGCCTGTTCAAAGAAGTGGCCGGCCACGTGGCCGAATCCTATCCCGATATCGAATCAGAGACCATGATCGTGGATAATTTGGCCCATTACCTGGTGGTTTCGCCTCAGAATCTGGATGTGGTTCTGCTGCCCAATCTCTATGGCGATATTCTTTCCGATGCTGCGGCCGGCCTAATCGGTGGATTGGGGCTTGCCCCGAGCGGTTGTTATGGCGAAAACTATGCCTATTTTGAATCCGCTCATGGGACGGCTCCGGACATCGCCGGGAAGAACATAATCAACCCCACGGCAACCCTGCTTTCTGCGGCAATGATGTTGAATTACATCGGATGTGTGGCAGCATCAAGCGCCTTAAAAACCGCGCTGGAAAAGGTTTATAAAGAGGGGCGTTTTCTGACGCCTGACCAGGGGGGAACGTCGAGCACAACGGATTTTGTAGATGCGGTGGCACAACGCCTCTAATCTAACAAGGGCAATCCGGAAATGCTGATAAAAACCGGTTCACTCTGACATCGCGTTTTCTACGCTGGGATTCATTCGTCGAAGAGAAGGACTGAAAGCATAAAATAGAAAAGCAATGGTCATGGCCATAACAGATGCCAATCCTACCGCTAAGGGAGCGCCATATAGCTCGGCAAGGGCGGCCACCGGCAGCGTTCCTAAAAGTGGAAGGGAGAACGACATCATGAGAAAGCTGGAAATTCTTCCGCGCACGTGATCGGGAATTACAAGCTGAATTGCCGTATTATTCATTGTACCGAAAATGCTTGCAAAAATACTGGCCGTAAAAACAAAGGGAAGGGCCAACAGGAAATAGGGACTGAATGAGAAACCTAACAGGAAAACACCAAACGCCGTTATGCTCGTCATCATCCACCCTAAACGGTGGCTTGTATTCCCGATGGATGCGACCCAGATAGATCCAACAACTCCTCCGGCTCCACCGACAGCACTCAATATTCCCAATCCTTTTGATCCGACTTCCCAGACTTTGTCTGCAAAAACGACAAGGAGATTCTGGAAAGGCATCGCCAGGAACATCGGTATGAGGCCGAAAAGCAGAAGAATTAGAACCAGCCGGTTTTTTTGAACATACACAAATCCATCTATGACGCTCCTGGCCACCGATGCCCGTTTGGCCTTTTCGGGCGATGGAGCGTTCTCCACACGAAACATGCAGAGTATGCCGATAGCGTAAAGTATGACGCCGGTAATGTAGGTATTTGATGTACCGATAGCATCGATTAAAAAACCGGCAGTAGCCGGACCAACGATCCTCGTGGTGTTCATTCCCGCCATGTTGATTGCAATGGCTTTGCCAATACCGAATTTGCCGACAATGTTGACGACAATAGCGGTGCGAGCCGGCATAATGAACGGAAAAACACAACCCATCAACACAGCGCCGCAGAGCAGATGCCAAAATTGTAGTTTGTCTAAAAGAAGCAGTGTTGTGATAGTCAATTCACTCATCAATACCAACCCCTGCCCTAAGATGATGATATTACGCCTGTCCATTCGATCTGAAATTACGCCGCCTATGGGTGCTATGAAGAACATGGGGATGGCGATAGCTACCATAACCATGCCTAAGGCGAGCTCGCTTTCCGTAAGCTTAAAAGCTAACCAGGCCCGTACAATTCCCTGACTTCCCATGGCAAAGAAAAAAGCCATGTTACTTCCGAAAAGCCACCGGAACTGGGGTGACCGGAGTGGTGAAACAGTGACTGTTGGTTTCATATTTGTGGCGCTTCTTTTTTTAGTTATTGCCTGACTGAAACATACTTGTCTTTTTAGGTTCTTTTCCAATAACAACCCCGACAAAGCACCCGCCGCCGCCTCCGGTTTTGGTGTTGCCGGTCAACAATTGAACATCAAGGATGGCGGCAGCTCCCGGCGTGACCGCTATCTCGCGTTCTTGGGATATGTATCCATCAGCATAAAAGTTAAGGGTGTAGGTGCCGGGCAACAGCATCCTGTGATAATTGCCCACCTGAGGATCCGTGTATACACTGTGATCTATGCCGTTGACACACACTTCAGCCGGGATCGGTGTTCCGGTGACGGCATCGGTCACCACCCCTCGTATTCCGATATGGGACTGCTCTATATACGTAATCATGGCCTCGCGGTTATCTTCCCATATTACGGGGATCAGGGAAGGATCGGGCCATTTAGTGTCGTGCAGTTCAATTGTTACCTCGTTGCATCCAATCCAGACATATGCCCAATCCTGCATCCCGCCATAGATAGGGTACCACTGCTGTCCGATCGAAATTCCGTGGTAGAATTGACCATTGTACATGGGTTCGTTTAAAATGGCATATGCCTCCGCAATATTGACAAACAGGTCGTTATCCGGATTGAGGTCAGGGTTATCATCTCCGTCTAAATCTATCCGGCCATCCCAGGGATAACTGACCACCAGCGCTCCGGAATGGAAGTTGGCTGAAAGGGTAGGCGAGTGCATCAAGGCCCAGTTCATGATGGCTGAGGTTTCGGGCTCTCTCCCGGCTGTGGTGTTAACCGGATCAGCAACCTGGTCCGGGAAATTGCGATTTAAATTCACGCCGTTGGCATTATAACGGGAACCTGCAGTGTAACCGTCCGGATTCATTAGCGGCATAATCCAGATTTCCGTGTTGTTGATAAGTTCTGTGATTCTCGGACTAACATTATAATAGTCAACCAAATAATTGATCAATCGTAAACACAGCTCCGTTCCAACCGGTTCATTGCCGTGCATGGTTGCGATGTAATGAAACTCAGGCTCTTCTTCTTCAGTATCAACGTTATCAGAAATTTTTATCCACCAAAGCTCCCGTCCCTGAACCGTTTGCCCGGCGCTTTCCAGCAGGCATAGATCCGGGTTGTCCGAAGCGACGGCTTGTAATTCCGCTGAGAGTTCTTCGTAAGTATGGTAAAATTCGCCGGTTTTTATTTGCTGGCTTGATCTAGTCGTTTGAAGCTGCAAATCACGGGTGATTTTTTCAGCGTCGGGTACCCAATTGATATAAACACCCCGTGATTGTAAGGTTTTAAATTCTTCCTCGGTGACATAGGCCAGAAGCACGTTATCCCGGACGCTGTCGATATCAATTTTCAGTCCGGCCAGATCTAGAATGTCAAACCGACCGGTAAGATAAACTTCCACCGGTTTTTTATCGAAAAAGTGCCATTTACCGGTATCAGCCGATACAAAGGCCGGACCAAGAATTAAAAAGGTTAAAATGAATCGTACGGGTTTTCTCATATAAGGCCTCAACCCGGACAAGCCGAACTGGTGAGCCACAGTTTTGGCATTCTGTTTGTTTTATTGTTGTTTAAAAAACATAGTCCTCAGGGCCAGGTCAGAGACCATAGGCTATGCCGGAATATTTCGATAAAGAATCCAGAATTCAGAATAAGGTTTTCGCCTTCGGCTCACTCAGTATTATAAGATAAGTAGGCGCATAGCGACATTCGAACCTTTCTAATTTCTGATTTCTAATTAACAATTGATAATTAACAATTGATAATTGACAATTGCTAACTGCTAATTGCTGACCTCTGAATTCTCTGTATAATAAAAAA
>JAUXEW010000309.1 GCA_030620375.1 Desulfobacteraceae bacterium
GCGAGGCCTTTTCAAAACATCGATTTCTGACTAAAAAAAACCTTTATTGATCAAGACGAGCGACCGGACGATTTTGTCTACAAGCTGAAACCTGCATTAACCCCATAGTTGCACAAACAAAATGATGAAAGCATGTTCTGTGTTATAATGTTGCCTCACTTCAGATTTTTTGTCATAATAAGTCAGATGATCGACCTGATTAAGAGAAAACGTCTAAAATTTTCGCTAACAAACTAGAAGCGGTTTTAAAACCTCTAAAGGCCTTGAGAGAAACAATTTATGAAATTTTCTATCCAAAAGAGGTTGTCTCCCGTCATCAGACCTCCGAATAAATTTCGGGTGTGGTCGATTCTGTTTTGTTTGTTAGTGATGGCGATGATTTTATCCTGTGACGATCATTCCGATCATACTATAGATGGTTCGATGGAGAAGATTGGCAAGATTGACGTGTATCTTTTCTCACCCGGTGCAGAGCAGGTATTAAGTTCGGCACAATCACTTGAGCTTGAGTTTCCGTCTGACCTGTTGATGAAAGAGGCTTTGAATCTCTTGGGGAAACGCTTGGCGGAAACTTATTTTTCTAAAATTCCGACGGGCAATGGAACGGGAATAAAATTTGATGTCCTTTCCGTCCACACCATTAAAACCACCGCCCGATCGGTTCGTATTGCTGTTGTCAATATGATCGACAAAAATCAAGATGCCATGAAATATTTTTTTCAGGGGTCTTTCGGCGGTCAGACAACATTTTATATGATTGCCGCAACGTTTTTTCAACCTCAAAACGACCCGCCATTACTGGATGGGCTCATTTTACAATACAACGGGAAGACGTTTCCCAGGCTGGATCATATCAACTTTCAAGGGATCGTGACCCCAAGATCGGTTAAACCGGTTGTTTATCGCGCAATAGAATTATCGAAAACCTAATCCGGTTAAACTGGAAGACACAGGGTGACGTGTGGGATAACCGAGATATGAAAAGTGTCGTCCGAATTTTAAGTATAGCGCTGATATCATGTTGTTTTTCCTCCTGCTCTATCCGAAATATGGTGATTAATGAGGTTGCCCAAATTGCGGAGAACGGTATTTCAGCCTTTGAGAATGACGATGACCTGGTTCTGACGGAAAAGGCGCTTCCGGCGAATATTAAACTATTTGAAGTACTCCTGGAAAACCAGCCTGAAAATTACCGGTTATTGACACTGTTAGCCCGGCTGTACGGCAGCTATGGCTTTGCCTTTTTTGAAAGCAGACTTGAAGCCTTAGAACTGGGGATAAGCTATCCGACCGAGGATGCGGCCTGCTGCAGGGAACTGAACATTGAGACGACCAGGGAGACATTGGATCGCTATTTTTTAAAAGGTTCGGAATACGCATTAAGAGCGCTGGAGGTTCATCATAAAAATAGCAGGGAGCGTATGCGGAAGGTCACGACAGTTGATTTATTTTTCCGGTCTTTGGCAAAAGAAGACGTCCCGGCATTATTTTGGTACGGGTTTAATCTGGGCGGATATGTGAACCTCAATCGAAATTCGGTCAAAGCAATATCCAAAGCCCATTTAGCTGAAAAGGCTATGTTAAGAGTAGTTGAACTTGATCCCGGGTATTTTCATGCCGGTGGACATCTCTTTCTGTTGGCGTATTATGGATCACGAACGACGATGATGGGCGGGAATCCGGAGACAGCTTTTATGCATTATCAAAAACTTAAACGTCTGACCGGAAAAGATTTCTTATTGGGGGAGTTGTATTATGCGCGGTATTATCTGTACCCCAAACAGGAGAGAGAAAAATTTGAAAAAATCCTGAGTGATATCATTAAATACCGATCATCGAGTAAAAGATATCGTCTGTTGAATCAAGTTGCTGCCAATCGGGCAAGCGTATATCTTCAGTCGGTAGACTATTTTTTTGATGAGTAAATTCGTTGATATATGGACCCTTTCATGAATAGCATAATTATTGAAGCCTCCCCGCAGCAAGCGACGGGGAATCTTCCAGGTAAGGACTTTAGGCTCTTTTTATTCCGTTCGCTAACCCCACAGCTTGCTGCGAGGTTGGCGAGCGCATTGCTTGTTCAAACTGGAAATTTTATCACGGTTTTTCTCATATTAATGGTGATTCTTTGTGCCAATGGCGTGCATGCTGATACTACCGTGATAAAGATAGCCCTAATTACGCCTAAGGGAAGCGCCTGGACCAATATGCTTTATAAAATGGCAAAAGAAGTCGAGATAAAGACAGACAATGAGGTTGATTTTAAAATTTATCCCGGTGGTATCAGCGGTGATGAATTGGACGTCGTTCGAAAAATGCGAGTCAATCGTATTCACGCCGCTGGTTTTTCCGGGGTTGGACTGGGCGTTCTGCTTCCTCAAATACGTATTCTGGAGGCCCCATTATTATACCATAATTACGCGGAAATTGATCTCGTAAAAGAGACGTTATTTAATGACTTTTCTGCGAACATGGAAAGAAACGGGTATGTTCTGTTAGGATTTGCCGAAGCAGGATTTGTTTATATTTTTTCCAGGACCGATATTTCCGATCCCAATTGGCTGTACCAGACAAAGATGTGGGTCTGGAAAGGGGATCCGGTTGCCGGAACTTTTTTTAATACCGTGGGCATCAAAACATATCCCTTGCATCTAATGGACGTAAATACCGGTCTGGAAACCGGTATGATCGATTCTTTTTATTCGCCCCCTTTAGGGGCTATTGCGTTTCAGTGGCATTCCAAAATCCGGTATATGCTGGATTACCCCATGGTGAATTCAACCGGTGCTTTGGTGATGAAAAAAGACGTTTTCGATGGCCTCTCAATAAAAAAGCAAGAGATTTTAAAATCGGTTGCAAGGGAGTATTGTGATAAA
>JAUXEW010000294.1 GCA_030620375.1 Desulfobacteraceae bacterium
TTATTTCATTAAGAATACCTACTTTTCTTTACGAGCCCTTATATTCGAGTTTACACGATTTTTAACCATAATGATCTGAGGGGCGGCCTAAAAGCAGATAAACTCCCCGACCCCTCACGTAATTATAAATTCGGGGTCGGGAAACCTGGAAATATGGTCAGGAACAAGTCGCCATCAATCTTTCGTTTTTGGCATTAAATCTTCTGCTCCCGGCCAAAACATACCTGATTGCATTCGGCTAAACTGGTTAAATCCCGCCCTGTTCCAGGCGCACACTTTTCTTCAAGATATATCTTGCCGTTTTTTCGAATTGCTCGGTGATATCTGAAACAAAAAGCCTAAACATGCCGCTTTTATTCAGCACTTTATCAAGGTCCGGGTGCCCGTCTAAATAGGCCTTTACTTTTCCGGAAATGGCTAAGGACGAATCAATGATATTCACCCGTTTTCCGATTTTCCGCTGAATGATTGTTTTCAGCAGGGGATAATGGGTACACCCCAATATGAGAGAAGTGACCTGACGGACTTTTAACGGATAAAGATATTTTTTTACTATCATCCGGGTCTCCGGTTTTTTAAGCCATCCTTCTTCCACTAAGGGCACCAACAGCGGGCAGGCGATTGAATAAACCTTTGCGTCCGGATCCATTTCTTTGATCTTCCTCTCATAAATACCGCTATTGATGGTTGCCCTTGTTCCGATAACACCGATCCTTTGTTCTTTTTTAAAATGAGCTGCCATCTCTACCGCCGGCGTGATCACCTCGAATATCGGAACATCAAATCGTCGGGTTATACATTCCGTAGCCACACTGGAAGCCGAATTACATGCCATGACAATAATTTTTGCTCCCTGCTGAATTAAAAATTCAGAATCTTCCATGGAATAATCAATAACGGTTTTGGAACTTTTGCTGCCATAGGGCGTCCTGGCGGTATCACCAAAATAGACAATATCATACCCGGGCAAATGGTCCATTAATGCCCGGGCTACCGTCAGTCCCCCGATTCCGGAATCAAATATTCCTATCATGATAATGTTAACCTCTCTTTGTTTTTATCAGGCTGAAAGCGTAAGCCTGATTTGACCATTTCTTACGGTTATACTATAATAAGTTTCAAAAAACCTTTCAAACTTAAAGGAGTATCCATGGAACCGAATCACACTGCACCCTCAATGAGCCAGAAAATATTCGATTCAGGGCTGCCTGTAGAAACGATTTCACTGTATCTCTTATGTTGCGGTCTAACAGACGGAGGGGAAAAAATCTCCACATCCAACATCCGTCATATCTGGAACGGCAGTGACGAGCCATTACAAAACGGTTTTAAAGCGCTTGAAAAAAGAAACATCATCCGGAAAATCATATCGGATGATGCAGGGAACAACGTTTATCGGCTCATCAATGTTGAGCAATGGAAACTATCATAAATCTTTTTCTAGTACTTTCCGGACACACTCCTGAATAACCAGATCGGGAATATCCGTTCGGATACCGTAACAGGAACCTGCCATGATATGCCAGTTGCCGACATCAATCAAAACAGATTCGATAAACGGCCATGCCTTGCACATTTTCGGTTTGACCGGATGAATGGTACATTCCTCATTCCAAAAAATACAATACCCGTTTTCCGCTTGGACCAGCAATGGACGCCCCCCCGACATTTGACAATACGCCTTAACAAATGTTTCGGCATCCGTGTGAATATACGCAGCGATTGCCTGAATATCCTTCTTTGTCACATAAGTTCCTCCATAGCCCTTGCAGCAATCTCCGCATTTTTTGCAGTTAAAAAGATCTGACGGCTGAACCGAATCAAACGGCATAACGTCCATCCATGGCTCTCTTTAAAGTGACCTCATCCACATATTTCAGGTCACCTCCCATCGGGATACCAGAGGCAATTCGCGTAATTTTTACGGGATATTTCTTTAACCGATCCGCAATATATGATGAGGTTGCCTCTCCCTCAACACTTGTGCTGGTGGCCAGTACAACCTCCGTGATCTTTTCTTCCGTTATTCGACTCATTAATTCCCGAAGCCGGATATTTTCCGGTCCCACACCATCCATCGGCGATAAAACCCCTTGCAGAACATGATATCTCCCGCGATAGGCGCCCGACTTTTCAACCGCCACCATATCAGCGGGCTGCTCTACGACACATACCATATTTAGAGCCCTGGAATGATCATTGCAAATGCCACAAACCGGTTTATCGCTTAGTGCAAAGCACTTGGAACAAAGTCTGATCCTCTCTTTTACCTCCAAAATACTTCGGGATAGCTGTTCCACCTCAATTTTCGGGGCACGAAGGATGTATAACGCCAACCGCTCGGCGGTTTTTTGGCCGATTCCGGGCAATTTCGAGATATTACTAATCAAATTTACGATCGGTGAAGGGTAGTATCGCATGGTGCCCTTATATTTAGTTGAACAAAAAGACTGGTTTAAACTATCCCCGGGATATTGATTCCGCCGGTGAGCTTGCTCATTTCCGTTGAAACCATTTCCTGGGATTTTCCCAACGCATCGTTCACCGCAGCCATCACCAGGTCCTGCAACATTTCGACATCATCCGGATCAACGACTTCTTTTTCGATTCGAATGGATAAGATCTGCTGCTTTCCGTTTGCCACGATCTTAACCATACCACCGCCCGAACTGGTTTCAACTGTTTTTTCACCGAGCTCTTCCTGGAGTCGTAATATCTTTGCCTGAAGCTTTTGAGCCTGCTTCATCATATCTCCCATTTTTTTCATATAATAAACCCCCTTATCCGCATAAACCGGAAAAAATTAATGATGGTTTCATTTTCCCACCCGGATATTATAACAGCTTAACGTCTATGACATTGCCGTTAAAAATTTCTATGGCATCCGAAACCAATGGATGGGATAGTGCTTCCTGCCTCAAGTGATCAGCTGCTTTCTTTTGTCCGGGCAAATCATGTTGGTTTTTTTTTGCATGAATGATCAAATTCATCCTTTTCCCAAAAAATTCATTACACACCTGCTGTAAAACCATCAGGTTTTTTTTCCTTTTGATCATGTTGATGTTAAACTCGCTACCGCTCACTTCGATCTCGATATCTTGATCACTTAAGGCTTTCAAATGGGATTGAACCAGATTGGCCGCAATGGCGGGATGATTTTTTGCAACCAGATCAAA
>JAUXEW010000214.1 GCA_030620375.1 Desulfobacteraceae bacterium
CGCCAGAGTTATTAAGAACAATTCGTCGCTAAATTATCCCATTGATTTTTTAAGTCATAATTTCATTCGGCTCGGACTAACGCGTGCTAAAGCCCTTCAAACAGTCAGTCGGTTTCCAAGAGAAACACGCCGTTGCTACGCTGCACCGAAATCAAATGCGTTTACCCTTCGGCTTAAAGGCTTATCGGTTGACTTGGAATCCGGCTTCTGGTATGGCTGCGTGAAATACGAAAACGATCAATTGTGATACGGATAAAATGGACCGGAAGGATTATCTCTAATGGAAAGAACATTGTCGATTATTAAACCTGACGGCGTAAATCGCGGACTGATAGGCGGAGTGATTAAACGGCTTGAAAGCAGCAGCTTAAAAATTTTAGCCATGAAGATGATTTGGATGACCAAGCCGCAGGCAGAAGGGTTTTACGCTGTCCACAAAGAAAGACCTTTTTTCGACAGTCTGACGGATTTTATGACATCCGGACCGGTAGTGGTAATGGTCCTTGAAGGTGAAAACGCCATTGAGAAATACCGAAAACTGATGGGCGCAACCGATTATAAGGAAGCGGAAGAAGGTACCATTCGAAGGGATTTTGCCACCGATATAGAGAAGAACGTAGTCCATGGTTCGGATTCTCCTGAATCAGCAGCCTTTGAAATGGGTTATTTTTTTAACAGCTTTGAAATTGTGGGTTGATGCCGGAAAAAATAAATCTTGACCATATTTCAATTATTCTAAACAAACCCCGATTTCCAGAAAACATCGGGGCAGCTGCCCGGGCTATCCGAAACATGGGGCTCGGGCGACTGGTTGTGGTTGCTCCTTCCTGTTATGACCCGGATAAAGTAAAGCGGGTGGCTACCCATGGTGCGTTGAGTGTCGTTGAAAAGATCAAAATCTGTGAAACGCTCCGGGAAGCCCTTTATCCTTACAATTTTGTAGTGGGAACCACTGCCCGATTGGGTGGAGAACGTCAGGTCGTTTATTCTCCTTCAATGATAGCCCAAAAGCTCATTGCCGTTTCTCAGGAAAACAAAATTGCCGTCGTCTTTGGTCCGGAAGACAGGGGGCTGACCAATGAAGAGATCCGGTTATGCCATGAACTGGTAAACATTCCTTCGGCTGAATTTTCTTCCCTAAACCTGGCACAGGCCGTAATGATCCTGTGTTATGAAATCTTGATGGCCGCAAGGGAAGAAAAAGGGGAATTTATACCACGCCTTGCCAATCGGTATGAATTGGACGGCATGTATGACCAGCTAAAAAAGACACTGATTCGAATCGATTATATTAAAACCGACAATGCGGCATACTGGATGAATAATATTCGTCGCTTTTTATCTCGTATCGGACTGAGGGCAAAAGAAGTCTGTATTATTCGAGGGTTATGTCGACAAATTAGCTGGTACGGCAATAAATGTTATCAAGACGGCCTGAAAGCCAAGAAAGATGGCACTTTCGATTGATTCGCCTTCGTCATGAAATTTTCCAACCGAACCCCTAACTTTAAAGGAGACACCAACGATGAATACAGCCATTACCAAAATGTTTAATATCACCTTTCCGTTTGTCTGTGGAACCATGATGAACATTACAAACGCCGAGTTTGTGGCCGCTGTTTCCGACGCCGGTGGTCTGGGTATTTTGGCGTCTACCCTTTACGATGACAAAAAGAGCTTTCAAGACGCCCTAAAAACCATCAAAGACCGCACGGATAAACCGTTTGCGGTTAACCTGAATCTTTTTCCGGCCATACGCCCGGTAGACAATGACGCCCTGATGGAGGTTATCCTGGAAGAGGGAGTAAAAATTGTTGAAACGAGCGGTGCCAGAGCTCCTGATGATATTATCAACCGTCTTAAGCCCGAAGGTGTGAAATTGATGCACAAATGTGTCGGGGTTCGCTATGCCGTAAAGGTAGCGGCATTGGGCGTAGATGCGGTGACCGTTGTGGGTTTCGAAAATGGAGGGGCCACCGGAATGTTGGATATTACAACGCTTTGCCTGGTTCCGGCCGTAGTCAATGCGGTGGATGTGCCGGTGATCGGCGGCGGCGGTGTTTCCACGGGCCATGCCATTGCGGCGATTCTTTCCCTGGGCGCGGAAGCGGTGATCATGGGAACGAGGCTTTTGTTAACCGAAGAGTGCCCCATCCACGATAACCTAAAAAACGCGCTTCTTTCTTCCAAAGAGACGGACACCACTCTTATCATGCGCTCATTTAAAAATACGCATCGATGCTTAATTAATGAAACCGTACTAAAAGTCCAGGAGCTGGAAAAAGAAAATGCGCCGATTGAGAAAGTGCTGCCATTTATCGCCGGCGATGAGTCAAAGAAGATGATCCAAGAGGGAGACCTTTCAAGTGGTTATATTTCTTGCGGGCAGGGTGTGGGGCAGATCAGCAAGGTTATGCCGGTAAAAGAGCTGTTTTTAGAGTTGGCGGAGGAACTTAAGGCATCCAATCAGCGAGTAAATCAAATGCTGAACTAGACTCAATGGGTTCATAAAAAAGTCCAATTAGCGCTGAAAAGCTTCACTAAAGTGCCTGTGTTTCCCTGTATTCTTTGACTACCGGTGTGTTGCATGCAGACAGGTTATAACAGCTTACGGTATGGGCGCCAACTAATATTTCGCGTCCGCATACTCCACCCATCCTCCTGCCGCCACAAGGGCCCGGTCAAAAGAGGAGATGGTAAAAGGGATTTCCGCCGTTTGATCGTTACCGGCTATTTTAAAAATATTTTGTGTTAGATCCGTTACAATTCGAGTGCCCGGCCCGGAAAAGACTGAAAAAACATGGTCAATGGTCCGGGGATCCAATTCCACAGCCATCATGCCGCAATTGAACATGTTTTGCCTGAATATACGGGCAAAACTCTTGGCAATAACCAGATAAATACCGTTTACTTCAAGTGCCCAGGGGGCATGCTCCCGGGATGACCCGCACCCGAAATTCGAGCGTGAAATAATCACGCTGCTCCCTTGAACATCTAGTTGCGGATTGAATTCCTCCATCTGAAGGTCTTCCAGCAAATGGGGTTTAAGTTCTTCCTTTGCAAAACCGGTTAAATATTTTGCCGGAATGATTTCATCCGTATTGATATCCGATCTGTCGAGAAAAAGTGCTCGACCGCTGAAATTCCTCATGGTTTCTCCCTCACCCTTTATAAAGCTTGGAATTTGTAATATGCCCGGTAATCGCTGAAGCAGCGGCCGTAGCCGGGCTCATGAGATGCACCGTCCCTCCTTTGCCCATTCGCCCGTAGAAATTTCGGTTGGTGGTTGATGCGCACACCTCACCCTCGGCCAACACCCCGTTGCTCATGCCCAGACAGGCGCCGCAGGTGGGGTTGGTGATGCAAAATCCGGCATCGGAAAATATTTTCAATATCCCCTCTTCCATGGCCTGCTTGTAAACGTCGGACGTTGCCGGTGATACGATGCCACGGACGGAATCGCTGATCTTTTCACCTTTCAGAACTTCAGCGGCAACCCACAGGTCCTCAAGTCTTCCGTTTGTACAGGAGCCGATATACACCTGGTCCACTTTGATCTTTGACATCTCTTTTACGGGTTTGACCTGGTCGGGTTTAAAACCAAAGGTCACCTGGGGCTCTAATCGGCTGACATCATGATCAATGACCGTGTCATATGCTGCATCCGGGTCTGAGGTAAATTGCCGGTAAGCGTTGAGGGCGTCGTCCCTGGTTGAAAAATCATCTTGGATAAATTTCCATAAATATTCTACGGTGGTCATGTCAGGATGGCATATACCGGATGTGCCGCCGGCTTCAATGGCCATATTGCACAGGGTCATCCGGGATGCCATACTCATTTTCTCCACGACCGGACCGGTAAATTCCATTACTTTGTTAGTGGCGCCGTTTACCCCCAAACGACTGATGATGGAAAGAATGACATCTTTTGCATATACGCCTTCGGCCAGATTTCCCGTAATATTGATTTTTATGGTTTTCGGATATTGAAACGCACAGACCCCTTTTAGAATGCCCACCTCAAGATCCGTGGTCCCCACTCCGGCGGCAAATGCTCCGAATGCCCCGTGGGTGCAGGTGTGGGAATCCCCCATAATAATCGTAAAGCCGGGTCTTGCAAACCCTTTTTCCGGAAAAAGCGCATGACAGACGCCGTTTCTTCCGATGTCGAAAAAATCTTCGATATGGTGACGTCTCGCCCATTCCCGGAGGATTTTCCCCTGCATGGCTGTATCCGAGTCTTTGGCGGGAGACACATGATCAATCACCGCCTTGATTTTGGTTGTATCAAATATCCTGTCTTTACCCCGGCTAATCAGATCATTAATGGCGATCGGCGTGGTAATCTCATGACAAAGCACCACATCCAGTTTGAGCACGTAAACATCGTCCGATGGGTTATCCACGCAATGGGCATCAAATATTTTTTCAGCAATGGTTTTTCCCATGAATCCTCCTCGGTCCGTTAAAAGCAAATTCAGTCGGTATCCGTCTTTAAAACTGCTAAAAAAGCTGACTGGGGGATCATGACCTGTCCCACCATCTTCATCCGCTTTTTCCCTTTTTTTTGTTTTTCCAATAACTTGCGCTTCCGGGTAATATCCCCCCCGTAACATTTTGCCGTTACATCTTTTCTTAAGGCAGAGACTGTTTTTCGGGAAATAATGTTTCCACCGATGGCCCCTTGAATGGCTATCTTAAACATTTGTCGGGGGATTTCTTCCCTTAACTTTTCACAGGCGTGCCTGGCCCGTTCCACGGCTCTGTCTTTATGAACCAGTTGAGACAAGGCATCCACACGGTCCCCGTTGATTAGAATGTCCAGTTTTGCCAGATCTGTCTTTCTGAAATCGGCGATGTCGTAATCGAACGACCCATACCCTTGGGTAATGGATTTTAACTTATCGTAGAAATCGTAAACCACTTCCGCTAAAGGCAGTTCGAAGATCATTTCCAAACGATTATGGGTCAGATATTGATAATTTTTGTTAATGCCTCGACGA
>JAUXEW010000172.1 GCA_030620375.1 Desulfobacteraceae bacterium
AATTAAATCCATTAAACAGATATTAAGATAGGTGTGAATCATGGAAATAGCCATTGTTGTATCAAATTTTACATATGCGATTTTAGGTGCGTTATTGACCATTTTATTTATGGTATTGGGTTATAAAATACTGGACTGGATTACACCTTTTGATACGTCGAAGCAGTTAGGCGAGGGCAATGTCGCCATTGGCATGGTTATTGGGTCTATGTTTGTTGGTTTAGGTATTGCTGTGGGTTTAGTGGTTGGCTTAGGGTTGAACTAGTTGCCGAACATCAATGGCATGCATGCTGACCCGCATCCCGGCCCCGAATTTTGGAGTTGATCATCCTTATTCTGCTCCTGCAAAGTTGGTTGCCGACTTCACGACAGGCAAATGATTCCGGACGTTATACGGCAGGCAAATCATATAATATTTTAATGGTGAAAAGATGAAAAAAATTTTTGACGGCAAAAAGACAACAAAATTAGGTACTGAAAAGAAGCCCGCTGTTGTTAATGTACAAACAGAAGAAAGATTGAAAGAAGTATCATCAATATTTGAAGAAAAGGGTTGGAAATTTATAATTGGATTGGAACCGGATAAACCAGAGGATATTACCGATTTAGAAGGATTATTGAATCTACCCAAACCAAAGATAGTCGAAAAGAAAGTTGGCCGCAATGATCCCTGCCCATGTGGAAGCGGGACTAAGTATAAAAAATGCTGTGGCAAATAAGCCTATTTTATCTTCCAAAAAATTATTTTTTCGCATCACTTGTAAGGATTGACTCGACCTTAAAGGTCGAATTCAATCCATTGTTCAAAAAGCCCGATTGAGTAGATTTTTGATATATGGGTAAAGGATACGCGGGTTAAGAATAAATTTTTACGGTTTTCCATTGACTTGTCATATAATTTCGGATATTTAAAGTAGCCATAATTTATTGGGCGAAAGATATCAGTTTTAAGTCCAACAATCAGTGAGTTATGTCATAGGCCAAGCCACCCAGACTCATGTCCGGGTGGCTTTTTTATTGGGGCGATTACCATGGAAAAATTGTTAGTGATCGATAATTACGATTCTTTTACGTATAACCTGGTTCAAATGTTCATGAACTATGATTTAACCATCGAAGTGTATCGAAGCGATAAAATTGCTCCGGAACAAGTCGAAGAAAAAGCGCCGGACTACTTGCTGATCAGCCCCGGCCCTAAAGATCCGGCCCATGCGGGCATTTCGATTCTTTTAATCCAAAAACTGACTCATAAAATACCGATCCTGGGCGTTT
Organism: Desulfobacteraceae bacterium; assembly: GCA_030620375.1. GTDB lineage: Bacteria > Desulfobacterota > Desulfobacteria > Desulfobacterales > UBA5616 > JAUXEW01. Next base: position 1,273 of record JAUXEW010000172.1, read on the forward strand.
GTCTTGGCATGCAGTGTATCAATGAAGCGTTTGGCGGAACTACCGTTCGGTCGCCCATTCCGGTCCACGGAAAAACCAGCACCATCTATCACGACAACAAGGGTATTTTCGCCGGTCTTCCATCTCCTTTTGCAGCAGCCCGATATCACTCGTTGATGATTCACTCAAACGACGACCAGCTGATAGTAACGGCCAAAAGCGATGACGGCGTGATCATGGGATTGTCACACCCTAAACTGCCCGTTCATGGCGTACAGTTCCATCCGGAGAGCTTTATGACCCAGCATGGTTTTTTACTGGTGGAAAACTTTTTAAGGCTTGGCCCCTTAAAGGAATTAAATCCCATTGCATGACATCTTTAAATTAACCGGCAAATTGACCGGAATTTTCGTAAAAGAAATACCGCTAACCGAGCCGTTCATTGATTTTGCCGGCCGTTTTGCCGATATCCCCGGAACCGTCGTCCTGATGAGCGGAGGGAACCTTGACTGTTCCCGTTTTCATATATTGGCGACAGCGCCCTGGTTATCCTTTTCAGGACGACATGACAATCTGACCCTTGAAGCCAATGGAAAAAATATTCACCTAAAAGAAAATCCTTTCACAGTACTTCGAACCGTCATAAATGCCTTTAGCGATAGCCTGGGCCTGGATCATACCCAAACACCGCTTCCCATCTCCTGCGGGCTTTTTGGCTATCTTTCATACGATCTTAAAGATTGCCTGGAAACTCTCCCCCGGACCTCAGTGGACCGGCTGGGATTGCCTCATATCCTTCTTTTTGCCCCTTCCATACTGGTAGTTCATGACAAATTAAAAAACGTGACACGACTTTGCATTCCTGAGCGCAAATTGAACCACCACAACACATTGGATCACGACCGAGACAATTTTTACAAGCTTCTTTCCGCTCAAACACGACCTCTTGCGCATTTTCAAGGAGACGCCGCCCGGTTAACATCCAATTTCGCCAAACAAAACTATATCCGGACCATTAACCGAATTAAAGAATACATTGCATCGGGGCATGTCTACCAGGTGAATATGTCCCAGCGTTTTGAAACGGAGTTTTCCGGAAATACTTACGGGCTCTTTAGAGCCCTTTATGAAATGAATCCCGCCCCGTTTTTTGCCTTTATTAACGCCGGCGACCATCATATCGTTTCCACATCACCCGAGCGGTTTCTTCTTCAAACCGGAAACCAGGTTGAAACTCGACCGATAAAAGGGACCAGACCCAGGGGGAAAACCCGCGAAGAAGATCATCAGTTACGGGAAGAACTGGTTCAAAGCAAAAAAGACGATGCCGAACTTTCCATGATTGTTGATCTTTTAAGAAACGATATCGGAAAGGTCTGCTCGGCAAAATCGGTTCATGTCGCAGAACACAAACGGGTAGAAGCATACCAAAACGTTTATCACCTGGTATCTGTTGTAAAAGGAACGCTGGATGATCCATACGATTCCATTGATTTAATTCAAGCAACGTTCCCCGGCGGGTCCATCACCGGTTGCCCCAAAATCAGAGCCATGGAAATTATTGACGAACTGGAGCCGGAGAGACGCCATATTTATACCGGGTCCATCGGATATATCAGTTTTCATGACACCATGGATCTGTCGATTGCCATCCGAACCGCCACCATTTATAATGGGAAAATCATCTTCTCCGTTGGCGGCGGCATTGTGTTCGATTCAAATCCCGAGGATGAGTTTGATGAAACCCTTCATAAAGGCAGAACATTGACGGAAGTATTTAAAGGAGAGGCCGGCACCGGCAACAGACAGGATTGGGTATGGATCAATGGCGCCTTGGCTCCGCTGACCCAGGCCAATATTTCTATTACCGATTTAGGGTTTCAATACGGATATGGTTTCTTTGAAACTATCCGGGCAAACAAGGGAGAACCCAAACGCCTTTCCGCACATATCCAACGGTTTGAAAAAACCTGGAAGTATTTTTTTCCCGATGCGCCCCCGGATTTGACCTGGTGCGAAATTATCCGCCAGGTGCTTGTAAAAAACCGGCTGGTCGAAACCCCTGCTGCTGTTAAAATTATTGCCACAAAGGGCAGCTCGGATATCCCGCCGTATAACCACAACCTGGTGGTAACGGCCCGGCCTTATGTCCATCGGCTGAAAGAAAAAAAAGAGCCGGGGCTGACCCTGGCCGTTTACCCCCATCCGCGTCAAACCCCACTGGCAGATTACAAAACCTTAAATTACTTATATTACCATCAGGCGGCCGGATGGGCCGCGGATAAAGGCGCTGACGAAGCCCTGATATTGAATCCGGACGGCACCCTATCCGAAACCAATACAGCCAGCATATTGTTGATCAAAGGGAAAACAGTCGTGAAACCCGTATCGCCTCATGTATTGGCGGGAACCATGGAAAAAACCATCTGCGAATTGCTGATAATGTGGGGCTATACGGTCAAAAAGAAAGAAGTCCGACCTGAAGATCTGTTTCTATGCGATGACGTATTGATAACCAATGCGTTGATAGGGGCGGTACCGATCCTTGAAATTGATGGGAAGAGATTGAAGGCGCCATCAAATTTGTGGAAAAAAATCAACCAAGAAGTGCTGTGACGTTATGTTTCGTTAACATGCTTCACAAGATGACCCAGCTCCGGGAAAATAAGGGCCTTACAGGCCAATTTACAGGCATTAAGACTCCCCGGCATGCAAAAGACCATGGTCTTTCCAATCACACCGGCAGTGGCACGGGACAACAGTGCGGCTGAATCGATTTTTTCATAACTGAGCTGGGCATAGAGCGGCCCAAATGCCGCCAACTCTTTTTCAAATAAAGGGTTGACCGCCTCAATGGTAAGATCTTTCGGACTGATACCGGTTCCCCCCGTCAACAGCAACGCGTGGGGGGATAAATCCCGAATCACCTCTAAAACCGTATCCGAAATGGTCTCAATATCATCGGGGATTACCTGGTGATACACTACCCGGTGTCCCTCTTTTCGGGCCAGCTTGCGGATCCATTGACCGCTCTTGTCATTCGTCAGAGTTCGCGTGCTAGAAACCGTGAGAATACCGATGGTCACATTTTTTGGAGCGTCTTTCTTATGGATCTTGGAGCTCATAACATTTTTATCCCTTTTCGATAACCACCCGATCTTCGCCGTCCTGTTCACGAAGCATGACATTCACGGTCTCTGAAAGTAATGTTTCAAACACCTTTCCCACATAATTGGCCTGAATCGGAAGTTCTCGATGACCTCTGTCAACTAAAACGGCAAGCTCTATTCGCTCCGGACGACCGAAATCGATAAGGGCATCCATGGCCGCCCTTATGGTTCGGCCGGTAAACAACACGTCGTCCACCAAAACAATCCGCTTGTCATCTACTTTAAACAAAATATCGGTTGCCTGAACCAGCGGATGGTGGCTGATCCGGGTCCAGTCGTCACGATAGAGGGTAATATCGATATCGCCGGTGGGTATTCCCACGCCCTCTATTTTTTTAATATTTGCTTGGATCCGTTTTGCCATATGTATACCACGCGTTTGAATACCAATGAGAGCAAGGTTTTCCGCCCCATTATAGACTTCTAAAATCTCATGGGCCATCCGATTTAAGATATGATCAATATCTTTTTCATCCAATACCGTAACGTGTTCGGTCATTTTATCTTTCCTAAATGGGTTAATCCGGTTGACCGGGAAAAACTTCATTTAACCAGAGCCGGTAAACTTAAGGCGTCTGGAATACCGCTATCTGACTGATATTTTTTCTATATCACGGAACGAATAAAGATCAAGACATATATTGTTGAACAATATTTTTATTCCCTTGATTTCGCCCGATGTTTCGCTTAATCTCTAATACCACTTAATATTATATAATTCTGATTGAGCTAAAGCGACATGCATTATGAAATTTCCATGCAGCGGCGTAATATTAGCAGGCGGACAAAACAAACGCTTTGCCGGAAAAAACAAGGCGCTTTGCCGTATTAACGGCCAAAGAATCATTGATCGAATTTATTTAATATTCAAAGCGATTTTTAATGAAATCATTCTGGTCACCAACAACCCAATCGAATATCTGGATTGGGATGTAACCATTGCTTCCGATATTGTTCCTGTCCATTCTTCCTTGGCCGGGATTCACACCGGATTGTTTTACACCACAGCCCCTTATGTATTCATTTCGGCCTGTGATACCCCGTTTTTAAAAAAGGAACTGGTTGAATGCATTATCGAACATATAGATCCGAATTTTGACGCGATTATTCCTGAAACATCCGCGGGTTTAGAGCCGCTTTGTGCCGCCTATTCCCGGGAATGTGTTAATATGATGAGACAAAAGCTTCTGGAAAATAAGCTGAAAATTCAACGGATATTCAACAAAAATCGCATTAAGAAAATTCCTGAGCCTATACTCCGGAAGAAGGACAAGGATCTGATATCTTTTTTTAATATTAATTCACCGGAAGATTTGGCGATTGCACAAAAAATGATAGAAGCGTCACATTGACCGTTTCGTAAAAATTGAAGGTTCAAAAAAAGGGATTACATGGAAATACACCGCTTAATTGACCGCATCAAGGAACACCCGGATTACCATAAGGTCGGCATGATTTTGTGCCATAACGGCGTGGTTCGCGGCACATCGCGGGATGGTAGAAAAGTCACCGGCCTGAAAGTTGTTGTCGATCATGAAAAATTGGCACACGTCATTGAAACCTATAAAAACCGGGCAGGGATAATTGAAATCCTGGTTGAAATTGCAGAAAACAAAGTGCTGAATATAGGAGATGATGTGATGGTTCTGGCAGTTGCCGGTGATGTTCGAGACAATGTCATTTCAACGCTTCATGATACATTAAATGAGATTAAAACCACTGTTACCGAAAAAGAAGAATTTTTCGCCTAGGGTTCACGAAGAAATAAGTTCGCAATCTTTAGGCGTTGCGGGGCCCGGCTGGCAAGGCGCGAAAACGC
>JAUXEW010000109.1 GCA_030620375.1 Desulfobacteraceae bacterium
AACCGTCCAATTAGGGTTGAAACGCTTCACTAAAGTGCCTGTGCCGCGCTTCAGCCTAGGGCATTTCACCGTATTGAAAATACACTTCATTCCTCAGGATTGTTTTACTTGATGGTCTCGTAAAAAGTCATCCCCCCGGCCTGCCTGTGCGTCGCCCGCAGACAGGCGAAGGCCGGGGTCCATATCATTCATAAGTTTTTGAAAACACTGGATAGCGCAAAAAGCTTCACTACGTGCCCGGCTTGGCCGTCATCCCGGACCCCGATCCGGGACGGAATGACAAAAAAGGACGTTTTTTGGCTTTTTACGAGAGGGTCAAACCGGGGTTGATAATTTGCCGGAAAAATCGGTAAGGATTACCAAGAGGGGGGTATGGTTTCATGCTGAAAAAATTCATGAAAATCACGGTTGACGGGCGTTCTTATAATATCGCCACTTGCCTTCGGACCCGGTCTAAAGATCTTTTAATTTTTTTACATGGTCTGGGCTGCTCAAAAGAAAATTTCAGGCATGTATGGAATCGCGCGGAATTTGAAGACCTGTCGTTACTTTCGTTTGATTTTTTAGGATTCGGACAATCCGATAAACCGAAGCACTTTAACTATAAAATGGAAGAGCAGTCAAAAATTTGCAATAAAATAATTCAATCGTTCCCTGATTTTGACTGGCATATTATCGCTCACAGTATGGGGGGGGCTGTCGGGCTGTTGCTGTCGACCGAGGTAGTTGACCGTATCCATTCTTTTGTAAATCTTGAGGGAAATTTAATCAGCCGGGACTGTTTCACCAGCCGAAAAGCGATACAAATTTCATTTGAAACATTTATCGATGAGTTTCTTCCTGAATTAAAAGATCGGACGAGGGATAACAAAGCCCAATTGGATGATCTGGAACGGTCATCACCGGAAGCGTATTATAAAAGTTGTAAATCGCTGGTTTATTGGTCTGATAACGGCAAACTTTTAGATAAATTTAAGTCCATGATGTGTCGTAAGGCATATTTTTATGGCGAGCGAAACGCGGAGATAGAGCCGCTTAAACTTCTGGGGGACATTCCGCAGGTTGAAATAGAGCAAAGTGGTCATATGATGATGCTGGACAATCCGGACTCCTTTTACTCAAAATTAAAAGATTTTTTGTAACACTTCGCTAAGTGCTTTACGTCAAAAGGATTAAAATAGCTCATCAGGAAGTTTAAAACAGATTCTATTTGATTGTGATACCCCGCTGCTTTAGCGAGGAGATTCATTCTTAAATGGCTCGTCATTTAACCGTAAAATTGCTGAAAGCAGGATGTATTACTGCTTGACACGCAACATTCAGTTTGTTATTCGTTATTTAAGAATTATTTCTATCTACCATCTTATCTATCAAATCTTACACTCAATAAATTAAAAAATGGGAGAATAAAACGGATTTTATCCCCAGTAGTTCGCCAGAACCAAAACCGTTTTACCCAAGAGCCCTTTAAAATTCCTTCCTCTGTCTTAAGTGGTGGAGATGTGTGAGAATAATGGAGAACGAGCGTAAAATTTCTCGGCTAAATGGCAACCACGGAGATGACGAAAGCCTTATTAATAAAAAACAGGTCCGTAAACGCCATTTGATAAACAAACTGAATTACATCAATTTTCAAGATGGAACAATTCTGATAAATTTCAGACACGTCAAATACAATCAGAGAATTTCCCTTCAAGCAAAACCGATGCCGTGCCGCGGCGATGAATTGGAGTGTATTTGGCTGGATACCGAAAAAGAAAAATATCATCAGCTATCGGCTTATGAATTCCAGGAGATTCAGATTGCCAATGGTCGAAACATGTTGGTGATAACCCCGGATGATATCCGTATTAACGAGCAAGGGGTCAATCTCCTTCTTCCGGAGACCTGTTATGAAGTTGGTTCGCGGAAACAGAGACGGCATCTCTGCAAAGGGATAACCGTTCAGCTGATTCAAAGCAGTGCTTCTTTTTCAGGAGAACTTGTTGATTTCAGTACGGCTTCCTTTCGCGTGCAAGTCTCAGTCGTCCCCCCACAGACTTTTTCATGGATTGATCCTGAATCAAGTGTAAATCTGATTCTCTCTGACGATCATGAGATGCTTTATGCCGGGGAATGCAAGATAATTCAATACACGGAAGGCCGTAAAACTAGAAATTATGTGGTTGAACCCTTAAACAGTGAAGTTAGGCGGTTTAAGCCCAAGGATTTTCGTACCGAACGTCAAGAACTGGTCCCATCGCCCCATATTTTTTTTCTGCACCCTTTTACCCATAAGCCGACCACCTTAAAAATCATTGACCTGTCAGGATCCGGTTTTTCAGTAGAAGAAGACAAAGAAAGGGCGGTACTTATACCGGGAATGATTATTCCTAAACTGGAGCTCAATTTTTGGAACAGCTTTAGAGCCGATTGTAAGGTTCAAGTGATTCATCATAATGTTCAGGAAGCAGAAAAAAATTGTGATTCAATTAAATGCGGTGTGGCCATATTAGATATGGATCTTGAAGAACACAGCAGGCTATTGTCATTACTTCATCAGGCAACAGACGGCAAGTCTTATCTCTGTAACGCCGTCGATTTGGACGACCTTTGGCGGTTCTTTTTTGAATCCGGGCTTATTTATCCGGAAAAATATGAGTTTATTCAGGCAAACAAGGACAAAATTAAAGCCACTTATAGTAAAATATACAATGAATCCCCGAAAATCGCCAGGCATTTCATATACCAGGACAAAGACGAGATTCTGGGCCATCTGGCGATGATCCGTTTTTATGAAAGATCCTGGATGATTCAACATCATGCTGCCAACAATTCCGTCTCAGCCCAGGCTGCATTTGGCGTATTGAACCAGATCAGTCGATTTATTAACGAATCACACAGTCTTTTTTCCGTCCAAATGGATTCTGTCTTTTGTTATTTCAGACCCGACAATAAATTTCCTAACCGGGTTTTTGGAGGCGTTGCAGCAAATACTGACGATCCTAAAAGATGTTCGCTGGATTCCTTTTCCTATTTTCATCACCAAAAATCGTCACAGAATGAAACGGATTTAAAAAAACCGTGGCGATTAATGACAATTCAGCCGGAAGACCTTGTTGAATTACGGAATTTTTACGAAAGCGTGTCCGGCGGCCTTATCCTAAAAGCGCTGGAACTCATGCCGGATTGTGTAGAACTGGGTGATCTTCCTGATGAGTATCGTCGTTTGGGTTTTAAAAGGGAAAAGCACGTTTTTTCTCTCAAAAAAGAAAACAGCTTAAAGGCCGTTGCCTTGTTAAATATTTCCGATATCGGGCTAAACTTATCGGATATAACCAGCAGTATCCATATTTTTGTGCTTGATCCGGAGGATCTTTCACCAGCGGTTCTTAATTCAATGCTTTCGGCACTTTCAGAAAAATTTGATCAGGATGTTATTCCCGTCCTCCTCTATCCGGTATCTTATTCTGAAAAACAGCGAATACCTTATGAGAAATTATACAATCTTTGGGTGCTGGATGCTCAGCATTTGGATCAATACTTCAAGTATTTGGATCGGCTTTTCAAAAGGCTCAACTCTTTAAAAGCACGTCGGTAAAAATGAGCCGTTTACCGGTATCACCGACATGAGGTCATTGTAAAGGCTTTCGTCCCCTACATGAGATTAGCGGCGTATAGGTGAATCTTCTCGGGTCGGTGAAAAAATTATTAAATTCATCATGAAATTCTTCATATCCCCCGCTATACTCTTTAAATCGATATCCTAATTGTTTTACCGCGACTTGGGCTTTTTTCCCCCAATTAAAAGCATCAACGTCTCTCAGGTGACCAAAAATTAAGTGATGGGGGGCCAAATCCACATCAATCTCTTCGTAGCCAAGGTCATAAAGGAAAGAATACAGTTTTCTTCCGGCATAGGGGTCAAAATCGGCTTGCTTTTGCAATGTGTCCATAATTTCGAAAAGGGTCTTTTCGAGTCTTTTGGGGAGTCCGAAATGGGACAAGCAATTATGATCCAGATCTGACAGGTGAAGAATTCCTCCGGGTTTTAGAATACGGGAGATATTTTTAACGATTTCAAAACTATTCGATTGATAATATTCCAAAACGAAACGAACCCAAATATAATCAAACATTCCCAGATCTTCCAGGGGCTCGCGAATATCCTTGCAAAGGTACTTTATTCCATTTTTTCCATAATGCTGTTTGGCATATTGAATTCTGTCCCGGGAGATATCCACACCGACGACATGACCATTCGGCTTCACCAGTTTGTACAGATAATGAGTGGTTTTCCCGGAACCAAATCCCAAATCGGCCACACGCATACCGGGTTTAATGCCTGCCCACAGCGCCTGTTTTTCAACAACCGCACCGTCCGTTTTCAGGTCAAGGCGAAGTGTTTCATCGCCACTTTCCATTAAATATCCAGTACCATTCATAGTAAAAATCCCACCGGTGCTTCGCATTTTGCAATGAGTGAAACCTCAATTGAGCAAAAAATATATATACCATGGACCGGTTTTATATTCAATGCCGATATTTCTTTTTTAGTCCGGGTCTTTTAGAAAAATAGTAATTATCAGATTCTCGGAATGCTTTGCGGTAAGATAGGTTGAATTTGTATGCAATGGCGGTGGTGATGAGACTTTTTGTGGTGGCAAGGGTTGAAAGCGTCCTTTTAACGGTTTCCCAAAAGCTGAAATAACGCTTTTTTAAATAGGCATACCCCTCATAAATTTCTTCTATAGACATTTGCGCCGGTTTAAAAAGAATCCTTGAAAAGCGGTAATCATCCCAGGCTTGGGGAAAGTTTTGCTCCAACATCCGGTTCTCCTCATGTATGGTTTTCCAGAGCCGCGTGCCGGGTAAGGGAGTGAGCTTGGTAAGTTGAAGAACATCGATGTGTGAAGATTTGATAAAATCCAATGTAGTTTGGAATACAGAGATGTCTTCTTCATCACTTCCCACTACAAACGCCCCCAGAAAAAGAATTCCCGCCTTTCGAATGCTTGTAATCAGTTTTTTGTATTGATTTTGCTGAAGTCGCTTCAGATTGACGTTTTTGCCGTAAGATTGGAGGGTTTTGGGGTTTACGGACTCCATACCAACGAAGACGATTTTAAGTCCGGCTTTAGCGGCTATCTTTAAGAGTTCATCATCTTCCCCGAATTGGATGGATGCTTGTGCAAAAAAAACCTTTTTAATATCCTTCTCGATGACTTGTGCAAAAAAAGCCCGAGTCCATTCCAGGTCTTCTTTTCCGTATCCGATGATATTGTCATCCGTCAGCAAGATCTTTTTTTGCGGGATTTGCTCAAGTTCCTCTATTACGGAGTCCAGCGGACGTCTTCGGAATCGCCTTCCATTAAAAGCAGTAACGGAGCAAAAGGAGCAATTCATCGGGCATCCGCGGGAAGTCTGTAGACTTCCCCACTGATAATACGGATTCTTGTGAATGTCGCGACGAGGGATCGGTAGATTTTTTAAATCGGCCCATTCACCAACGTATTGCTTCTTAAGTTGTCCGGATTCAAAATCCTTAAGAACCTTAGGCCAGGTGGTTTCAGCCTCTCCAATGACTACCGAATCACAATAATTAAGTGCTTCTTCAGGCATCATGGACACATGGATGCCGCCCATGACGGTAGGAATGCCTTTTTTGCGATAGATTTGAGAAATTTGATAAGCACGGTGAACTGAAGCAGTATAAGCCGTTATGCCGACGATATCGGCTTTGCGATACATAAAAGGCTCAATATTTTCATCGATGACTTCTATCTGATAATGCGGTGGCGTCATTGCCGCCAGGTATGGCAAGTTCAATGGCGGGAAAGCCGTGGAACGGATGTTGCCGAGTCCTTTATAGAGATTGGAGGGATTGATAAGCAGGAGGTGTGGCATTGGTCTCCTTGTCGGCGTTAAGCAAAAATTAATACTTTCCAAAGGTCTCAAATAACGGTATAAACTCAAAAACAATCCGGCCGGAGTTTAAGAAGAAGAAAATTAATTGTCAAGTTCATGCCTTATCGCTTTACCGATTATTTCAAAAAGGTATGGCTTTCTTACATACTGTTTGGCTCCCAGTCTTTGGGCTTCTTTCACACGCGTGGTTTCAGAAAAACCGCTCGTGATAATCGCTTTCTGTTTGGGATTAAATTCAAGAATTTTTTTGTATGTTTCAAGCCCGTCGATGCCGTCTTCCAAAATCATATCCAACAGCAGTAGATCTGCGGATGATTTTTTTAAATAATCTATGGCTTCTTCCCCGCTTGAAACTGATACAACCGAGTAACCCAATTTGGTTAGCATTGCCGATGCAATTTTTCTCTGTTCTTCCATATCATCAACAACCAGAATCGATTCACCGTTTCCCTGCAAATCAGTAAGGAGAGCAGGCGAATCAGATTCAGTCAGATTCTGCCGTGTTATCGGAAAATAAAGCGTAAAAAGGGTTCCTTTCCCTTTACGGCTTGTAACATCTATATACCCGTGATGGTCTTTTATGGTCCCCCAAACGACGGCCATACCCAATCCCGTTCCGCTTTTTCCCATCACTTTTTTGGTATAAAATGGCTCAAATATTTTCTCTATGTCCTGAGGAGAAATACCAATACCGGTATCGGAGATACTGAGTGTGACATAATCTCCTTCCGATACTTTGTCAAAACCGTTTATGACATGATCAACGTAACGGTTTTTTGTGGTAATCGTTATTTCGCCTGAATCGCTGATGGCTTCTGCGGCATTGCTGACCAGATTCATGATGGTTTTTGTCAGATGAATCGGAGAGCCTAAAATATTTAAAACGGGCTTTTCAAGTTGAGTTTTTATATTAACGTTGGGATGGTATATCATTAAATTGGCGAACTCAGGGCTATTTAAATAATCAGAAATGATGGTGTTCAAATTTACGACTTTTGTGCTGACCACACCCCTGCGTGCAAGCGTGAGCAAATCTTGAACGATGGCGGCCGCTCGTTCACCGGCCTTTTGTATGGTGGCGATCGGATTTTTCAGATGGCTGTCCGGCGGCAAATCCGCTAATAACAGCTCAGGGTAGCTGACGATGCCGGATAAGATATTATTCAGGTCATGTGCCACACCGCCGGCGAGTGTTCCAATGGCCTCCATTTTTCGCGCTCTATGGAGCCGGGTCTCTAAATCCTTTTTATCAAGTTCCGCATTTTTTAGTTCCGTAATATCGTTTCCGATACAGAGAATTTCCTGCAATTGTTCGGATTCATCAAATATCCCTTTATAAGTCCATGTGATCCACGCTTTTTCTTGGTTCCTTAACATGATTTCGTTTTCGCTGGTAATGGGCCGTTCGGGATTTTTGGTTATAGAAGATATGAGGTGATCAAGTTCACGCCGGGTCGGCATTGAATTTTGAAAAATCGGATTTTCCGGATTTTTGCTACGAATTTCCTGCGCAGTATATCCAAAAAATTTTTGAGCGAATTCATTGAAAAAGGTGACTTTCCCACGGACATCTCTTCGCATGATAATGCTGTTCGCATTTTCAACTAAATCACGGTACTTTTTTTCACTTTTCTGGAGGTTTTTAAATGACATGGCATTGACAATACTAATTGCCATTTGTGCAGCGATCCCCATGATGACATTCAAGTCGCTTTTTGTAAGGGCTTTTTTTGATTTTAGATTATCAACGGTTAAAATACCCAGAGATTCTTTTTCATAAATAATAGGCGCGCAGATCATGGATTGCGCCTTCATTTCTTTGGCGAATTTCAAGCTTTTTGGGGAGAGCTTGTTTTTAATTTCGGCAAAATCGTTTATTAAAAATGGCTCCTGCTTTTTAAAGGCCAATACGAACACACCTGTTGACCCGGGTTTATCCAGATGGAACTCGGTCCGGTGTAAGGCCTCTTCTTTTTCCTTACTGTACCCGTATCCTGATTTGTATATAAGCCGCGTTTTATTTTTATTGGCAATCATGATCAATCCGCGATCAAAGCCCATATGGATTTCCATACTTTTCACTACAGCCTTTATAAGGGTGTCAATATCCAATATCGAAGAAGTCGCTTGACCAATCTCTTGAATCAGCAGGGCATTGTCATGGCGTATTTTCATCTCGTCCAATAAATCCTGGGCTAGATTGCCCTGGGTCTCGATGGTATTCGTCAATTCTTTTTTTTCAAACGCTGCAGTGACAAAATAAAACCCTATCGTGATTACGGAACAAAACAGAGTGAGGACGACCCAATCCTTAAGCGGCAGGATGAACAAAAGGCTTAAAGAAACGATAATGCTAAGCAACAGGGCATAATATCTTATTTGCCTGAAGATGAGAGCGGGGGTTTTTTCCCATGTAACAAGGTAACGACAGCAATCGTCTCCGTCATGAAAACATGAAATTTTTGTAACATCGGCCAACTTTGAAGTAAATAGTTTTGCCACAGATTCGAGCATGCCGATTCGATTTTCACATTGGTAGGGTTTTTCATTTGTACCCGGCAGGGGGGTAGAAACAATTTCGACTTGATTAGGACCAACCTTTTTCCCTTTAATGACAACGCTCCTGCTAAAAATGGAGTAAACTTTACCAATCAACATGTAAAGTGATGTTAGATTCAACAATCCCAATAAATAGTGTTTGGCAACCCCCAATGCTTCTGAGGATGCGCCATATCGACCCGCTTCTCTTGCAATATTCGGATTGCCGGTCATTTGAATCAGGGCTTCGTGGAAGCGATCAACCTGATATTGGCTAAACC
>JAUXEW010000034.1 GCA_030620375.1 Desulfobacteraceae bacterium
GCAAAAAGCGAAAGAATGTTAAAGGCGCTGATAAAGTCTTTAGAAAACAAACCCTTGAATCCTTGACCCCTTGAATCCTTGGACCCTCTTCTCCAACTAAGTTGGAGAAGAACCAAAATTTGAAGCCTGCCTTTCAACAAATTTCAAGGGATCTTCCTCCGGTAAAGAAGACAATCCATTTTAGATTCGCTCGCTATCGCAGGATTTAGGATCCATAATATTCTTTATACCACGTAACAAACCGTTCAATTCCCGTTTCGATTGGAGTTTGCGGCTTAAATCCCACATCCTTGACAAAATCATCAATATTCGCATATGTAGCCGGCACATCACCTTCCTGAAGACCGAGGAACTCCTTTTTCGCTTTTTTCCCCAGGATATTTTCCAACACCCTGATAAACTCCATTAAATCAACCGGCTGATTATTGCCAATATTGTATATTCTGTAACTGTTATATGACGTCCCGGGATCCGGATTATTCCCGTCCCAATTCGGATTCGGCTCCGGAAACCGAGCCATAACCCGACACACTCCTTCTATGATATCATCTATATACGTAAAGTCTCGTCTCATTTTACCATTATTATAAACCTGTATGGGGTTCCCTTTTAAAATCGCTTCGGTAAAGAGAAAAAGGGCCATGTCAGGACGTCCCCAGGGACCATACACCGTAAAAAACCGAAGGCCTGTGCACTTAAGACCATACAGATGGCTGTAAGCATGTGCCATCAATTCATTGGCTTTTTTGGTAGCGCCATATAATGAAACCGGATGATCTACATTATGGTGAACCGAAAACGGCATCCTGGTATTGGCACCATATACGGAGCTGGATGATGCAAATACCAGATGGTTGACTCGACTATTGCGGCAACCTTCTAAAACGTTGATAAAACCAACCAGGTTTGACTCTATATATGCATGGGGATTTTTAATGGAATACCGAACACCCGCCTGGGCGGCAAGGTGTACAACCAGGTCAAAATGGATATCTTGAAACAATTTTTCTGTTTTCGTCTTGTCAGCCAGGTCCAATTTATAAAAAGAAAAGCCATCAAAATCGGACAATAATTCAAGACGGGATGTTTTTAAACGAACATCATAATACGAGTTTAGATTATCAATACCGATAACCTCGACTCCTTTTGCTAAAAGATGTCTCGAAAGATGGAATCCGATAAAACCAGCGGCTCCGGTCACCAATACCTTTTCAAATTGATTTTTCATCTGTTTTCCCATCCTTATATGTTTTCATACCTAAATCCTGCAAGCGTCCAGTTTGCCGGATATGTAAGGCATCGAGTGCGCAGCAGTCGTTTTTTCCGCAAGCACTCGATAACGCAGCAGATCCGATGAAATCGGCGCTTCCGAAGGGTTAAGTATTTGTGAAATTCAATTGGCTAAAAGCCTCAATTAAATGCAGCAATAAGATGTTTGAGAATTACGAATGCCTTGACTTTCTGTATTAATCAACATAAATTTTATGATCATTTTCAATTAACTTCATCAGTCACCTGAATCAGTTATGGACGAGGAAGATAGTTTTGGACGCCGGTATCATTGATACAATCAAACAATATGCTAGTCAAAAAAGATTCCCGGACAACACACTATATACGAGCATCTCGGTTCAAAATATTGAAAAGATCGCCGTAAATTACAAAGTTAGAAGCCGGGATATCGAAATAACGGCCCTTGAATCAGATATTGTTCCGGAGCGTTACACCCGTAATATGAAATCTCTTTCCGTGACGGACCAGGCAATACTGCTCAAATCAACGGTCGGCATCGTCGGCCTGGGTGGACTGGGTGGTATGGCCACAGAAATTTTAGCACGCATCGGAATCGGAAAACTGATCCTAATTGACGGGGATTCATTTGAGGAAAGTAATTTAAACCGTCAATTATTAAGCTCTCACGACAAGATAGGTTTCCCAAAAGCCGAAGCAGCTGAAAAAAGGGTGAGAGAAATTAATTCGTCAGTTGAAACCCGGTATCATATTGAATATTTAAGTGAAAATAATGGGGCCCATCTAATTGAGGGTTCGGATGTTATTGTTGATTGTCTGGATAATCTAAAAACGCGATTTACGCTTGAACAGGCTGCCAAGAAAAACAAATCGCCCCTGGTCTCCGGAGCCGTCGCAGGGAATACAGGTCAGGTAACCACCATTTTTCCGGAAGACTCCGGGTTAAATTTAATATACGGCAATCCGGGTACCCTGCCTGAAAAAGGGGTTGAGGCGACACTCGGCACACTACCGCACGCGGTAGCACTGGTCTCTACCCTCGAATGCGCCGAGGTTATTAAAATACTTTTAAATAAAGGGGGAATATTAAGAAATAAACTTCTTATCATTAATCCATTTGAAAATCTATTTGAAGTAATGGAACTTTACTGATGCTTGTCACTTTTAAACAAACTACCATCCAAGGATTAAATTTTATACTGGTGTAAGGCGCTGGTTTTTAAAGAGAATCTCTTCTCCACAAGCGGGTGGGGTAAAAAAAAATATTCTATTTTTCTTTGTTATTCCCTTCTGAATTATCTGTGTCGTCCAGATCTTTATCAATCCTCGCTTCTTGTTCTTTTCCTTCAACATTCAATTTTGCTTCTAAAGGTTCTTCGTCAAAAGCATCTTCCGGTTGATCTTTTGATTTTGTTTCTGCTGATATTTTCTGTTCCTTATCAGCCTCAGCTTTTATCTCTTTAGGTTCTTGTTTTATGGCAGCTACTTTATCTTTCTTTTCCTTTTTCTTTTTCTTTTTCCCTTTATCCAATGTCACCAGCTCTATCAAAGAAATCTCTGCAGCATCTCCCGGACGTCTTCCCAGTTTAATAATTCGAGTATAGCCGCCTTTTTTGGTCCCGAATCGTTCGTTTGCTTCTTCGAACAATTTGTGCACCACATCCTTTTCCCTCACAATGGAAAAGGCTTGGCGCCTTGCATGAAGATCTCCTCGCTTGGCTAAAGTGATTAAATTATCCGCCCATCTCCTTAATTCCTTTGCTTTAACATCGGTTGTTCGGATACGTTCATATTTAAACAGCGATGTCACCATATTTCTAAACATCGCGTTCCTGTGACTTGTTGTTCGGTTTAATTTAATCCCGGCCTTTCGGTGTCTCATAGAGTCGTTTATTCTCCTTCCTCAACTTCTTCCTCAGGACAATCAATACCTTCAAGCTTCATTCCAAGAGAAAGTCCCATTTCACCCACTACATCTTTGATTTCATTTAATGACTTCCTTCCAAAATTCTTAGTCTTTAACATCTCGGCTTCCGTTTTGCTGACCAATTGATAAATCTTATGGATTTCTGCGTTTTTAAGGCAATTGGCACTCCGAACGGACAGTTCAAGATCTTCTACACTTCGGCAAAGATTTTCATTAAACTTCGGTTCATCGTCTTCCTCCGGTTTCTTGTCAGGTTCCGGTTCAAGTTCTTCATCAAAATTGATGAACATTTTCATCTGTTCTTTTAAAATCTTAGCGGCATAGGCAACTGCATCTTCGGGGAGGACACTACCGTCAGTCCAAACTTCCAGGGTAAGCTTATCATAATCGGTTCGTTGTCCGACACGAGCATTACCCACAACGTAGACCACACGCTTTATGGGTGAAAAAACAGCATCAAGTGGAATCGTTCCAACCGGGGCATCTTCGTCTTTATTGGATTCTGCCAGCTCATACCCTTTTCCGGTCTTTACCGTCATGCTCATCCTAAGTTTTGCTTTTTCTGATAGTGTGGCAATATGCAAATCCGGATTAAGCACTTCGCATCTTCCATCTTCACTGATTATATTTCCGGCGGCAACTTCTCCTTTGCCTTCTGTATTAATGTATATCTGTTTCGGATCAGGATCGCTAACTTTCAGACGGACCTCTTTTAAATTCAACACAATCTCAGAAACATCTTCCAATACACCGGGAATGGTCGCAAACTCATGCATAACCGCATCAAACTTAACCGAAACAATCGCTGCTCCATATAGAGAAGAAATAATAATCCTTCTCAAGGAATTCCCGATTGTAAGTCCAAATCCTCTTTCAAGAGGCTCACAAACGAACTTTCCATAGGAGGCCGTACTTGAAACCTGAACTTTGTCAGGTCTGATTACTTCTTGCCAATTCATGTACATAAGTTCATTTGATGACATATTATTATCTCCAAATTTTTATAAAGAAAATTCCTGAATACTGTAAGACCCTATTGATTAGCAACATGAACCGCTGATTATTTTGAATATAATTCAACAATCAGTTGTTCCTGCATCGGCATGGTTAGGTCTTCACGTGTTGGGAAATTCTTTACGACCCCTCTTTTATTTTCTTTTTCAAGATCCAGCCATTGCGGAACACCTCTTCGGACAACGGCGTCTAATGAATCTCCTATGGCCTTAATATTACTGCTTTTTTCTTCAATTTCAATGACATCCCCTATGTTAATTAAATATGAAGGGATGTTGACTATTTTTCCGTTCACAAGAAAATGTCTATGCATGACAAAATGGCGACCCTGGGTTCTTGAATTCACGAACCCCAATCGATAAATGACATTGTCTAGCCGGCGCTCAAGCAATACAAGAAGACTTGTTCCGGTTACGCCTTTTTGTTTGTCCGCCCGTTTAAAAAATAAGCGGAATTGCTTTTCAGAAAGGCCGTACATTCGTTTGACCTTTTGCTTTTCACGAAGCTGAATCCCATAATCCGACGTCTTTCTCCCACGACGCTGGCCATGTTCACCCGGCGGATAACTCCGCCTGTCAAAAGCGCATTTATCCGAATAACATCGATCACCTTTAAGAAACAATTTCAAATTTTCGCGTCGGCATATCCGGCATACTGAATCTGTATATCTTGCCAAATCGTCCTCCTTTAATTCTGTTTGGCCAGTTGACGAATCATTTCTGTTTTGCGCCCTAAACCCTACGCCTTTTCGGCGGGCGGCAACCATTATGCGGAATAGGGGTTACGTCTTTAATCATCAAAACATTGAATCCCACAGCCTGTAATGATCGTAAGGCAGATTCGCGCCCTGCCCCGGGACCCTTCACATACACCTCTACATTTCTCATCCCATGTTCCATTGCTTTTTTAGCAGCATCTTCTGCAGCAAGTTGGGCGGCAAAAGGAGTGCTTTTCCGAGATCCTTTAAAACCCTGAACACCGGAGCTTGACCATGCCACAACATTTCCTGCAGGGTCTGTAACCGTAACGATGGTATTGTTAAACGTTGATTGAATGTGTACAATTCCTGTGGGTATGTTCTTTTTTTCTCTTTTTCTGGTACGGATTTTCTTTGCCATAAATAAGCCTCGGTCTCCTTGTTATTTACTTCTTTTCACGCCACCCTTTTTCTTTACAGCTGACCTTTTCGGTCCCTTTCGCGTACGCGCATTGGTACTGGTTCTCTGACCCCTGACAGGAAGGGACTTTCTATGCCGTAATCCACGGTAAGAGCCTAAGTCCATAAGCCGTTTTACATTCATGGATACTTCTGTACGGAGCTCACCTTCCACCTTGTATTCACTGTCAATAACCTTACGAATGTTATTTATTTCTTCTGTTGTGAGATCATCCGTATAAGTCCCCGGATTAATACCCATCTGATCAAGTATCTTCCTTGATGCGGACCTTCCAATTCCATAAATATATGTCAACCCAATTTCAACACGCTTGCGCCTGGGCAAATCTACACCCGAAATTCTAGCCAAAGCCTTCCCTCCTTTTTATCCTTGCCGCTGGTTGTGTCGTCTATTTTCGCAAATAACCCTCACGATACCATTTCTACGGACTATTTTACATTTATTACATATTTTTTTTACTGATGCTCTGACTTTCATCGCCTATAGCCCCTCCCTTCTTTTCCATATAAAGGGAAAACTTCAATGTTTAACCTCTATCAACATCGGAATGCATCTCTATTTTGCCCGATAAGTGATTCTCCCACGTTTAAGATCATAGGGAGAAAGTTCAACTGTAACTCTGTCTCCGGGTAAAATTTTAATAAAATGCATACGCATCTTCCCGGAAATATGGGCAAGTACCTGATGCTTGTTTTCAAGCTCGACCTTAAACATAGCATTTGGCAACGTCTCAAGCACGGTACCTTCAACCTTTATTGCCTTTTCCTCTTCCTTTGGCATATTCTGCTCCAATCATCATAAACGCGGTTAAGGAATTACCATCAATAGTTAACCGGTACACAAGCGTTTTTAAATAGTGCCTGAAATATTACTATCCAATATTTACACCCGGCAGTAACAGATTTACTGATTAATAACGACCCTTCAGTCTGGTACCGCTCTTTTTTAAAAATCCTTCATAATGACGGGTCAACATATGGGATTCAATCTGTGAAATCGTATCGATAGCAACACCGACTACAATAAGAAGTGCTGTTCCACCAAAATAAAAAGGAACATTAAATCTTGAAATAAGAATTGATGGCAGCACACAAACGGCTGAAACATATATTGCCCCACCAAGCGTAATTCGAGTCAACACTTTGTCAATATAATCCGCCGTCCGTTTCCCCGGGCGAATACCAGGGATATAACCACCTTGCTTTTTCATGTTTTCTGCGACATCTGCCGGATTAAACGTAACCGCCGTATAAAAATAACAGAAAAAGAAAATAAAACCGACATATAACAATTCATATATCACGTTTCCGGGCATCATGGCGTCTGCAACGCTTTTCATCCACGGCAAATTAATAAAACTGGCCAAAGTCGCCGGAAACATAATAATTGAAGAAGCAAAAATCGGAGGAATGACGCCGGAGGTATTGATCTTAAGCGGTAGATGCGTACTCTGCCCACCATACATTTTCCTACCGACCACTCGCTTGGCATATTGGACCGGAATTCTTCGCTGCCCCTGTTCAACAAAAATAATAAAACCAACAACGGCAACCATAAGAACAACCAATATTAAAACCAAAAATAACCCTATTTCCCCGGTTGTTAGGAGTCGAAAAGTATTTCCGATGGCACTCGGCAAGCGCGTGATAATACCGGCAAAAATAATTAGAGAAATTCCATTACCGATGCCCCTCTCGGTGATCTGTTCTCCAAGCCACATAATAAATGCGGTTCCGGCGGTCAAAGTAATTACCGTCATCATCCTGAATTCCCATCCGGGAAAAATGACTACGGGCGCACCACCCGGTGCCGTCATGCTCTCCAATCCGACACTGATACCAAATCCTTGAATTACACTTAAAAGTACGGTTCCATAACGGGTATATTGCGTAATTTTTTTTCTTCCCTGTTCTCCTTCTTTTGACAACCGTTCAAGATGGGGAACAGTCACTGTTAAAAGCTGTAGAATAATCGAAGCACTGATATAAGGCATAATACCGAGGGCAAAGACCGACAATCGCTCAAGAGCTCCCCCGGAAAACATATCGAAAAGACCGAGTAAGGTGCCTTTTAATTTTGCAAAAAAAGATGCAAGGGCTATACTATCTATACCGGGCGTGGGCACATGAACCCCTACCCGGTATACAATAAGCAACCCCAAAGTAAAAAATACCCTTTTCTTTAACTCAGGGATTTTGAATATGTTCTGGAACCCGCTACCGATCATATTACGTAACTTTTATATTTCCGCCTGCCGCCTCAATTTTTTCTTTAGCAGCTTTACTGATCCGATGTATTTTTACCGTGAGAGGATAATCAATCTCACCTTTCGCAAGAAGTTTTATGCCGTCTCTTCTCCCCTTAACCAGTCCTTTGCTCACAAGAGCCGCCTCATCCACAATTGAGCCGCTTTCAAAATTTGTTAAATCACGAATGTTAATGATCGAAATCTGTTTTCTGAAAATATTTGTAAATCCCCGTTTGGGGAGACGTCGATGTATGGGCATCTGTCCGCCTTCATAGCCGGGTCGGACACCTCCGCCGGAACGGCTGTTATAACCCTTTGTTCCTCTGCCCGCGGTTTTGCCGGTACCAGAACCGACACCACGCCCAACCCGTTTCCGCGGCTTTTTAGATCCAATTTGTGGTGATAACTCATTTAGCTTCATCGATATTTTCCTCGGCCTTCACAAGATGTGATACGGTCCTGATCATTCCCCGAACAGAAGGTGTATCTTCTAACACAACGGTCCTATTGAGCTTCGTAAGTCCCATTCCTCTCAATACTTTACGATGCTTCTCTGGTCTCCCGATCATGCTTTTTATAAGGGTTATGTTCAATTTTTTCGCCATTTATATCTTCCCTTTTATAAATCTTCAGGACGAATGCCTCGCCTTTTAGCTACCATATCAGCGCTTTCAAGTTGCTTAAGACCGCTAATTGTTGCTTTTACTACATTGTGCGGGTTATGGGATCCTAAGCACTTTGTTAAAATATTTTGAATCCCAACCGCTTCAAGAACGGCCCTTATAGCACCGCCGGCAATAAGCCCCGTACCTTCGGAAGCAGGTTTTAACAAGACTCTCCCAGCGCCATATCGACCGGTAACTTCAAATGGAATCGTTCCATTCACCAGGGGCACTTCAATCATGTTCTTTTTTGCCTTTTCAACTCCTTTACGGATTGCTTCCGGAACCTCCCCAGCCTTTCCAAGACCAAAACCAACATAGCCGTCCCCATCTCCAACAACAACGATTGCGCTAAAGCTAAATCGTCGCCCACCTTTAACGACCTTCGCCACCCGGTTGATATGAACCACCTTATCTATATATTGGTTCTCGCTGGTATCCTGCTTAAACAAGGGCATTCCTCCTTAGATCTTATTAAACCACCATCCGCAATGCTGGCAGCTTTGTTTTTTAAAAATCCAATCCGCCTTCACGTGCACCTTCAGAAACGGATTTTATCCGCCCATGATACAAAAATCCGTTCCGGTCAAATACGACTTTTTTAATCCCTTTTCCAATAGCTCTTTCCGCAACAAGTTTTCCAACAAAATTCGCTACTGCAATCTTCTTTATCGGGCTCTTCCTTTGAATATAATCCTTGACCTGCTGGTCCAGACTTGAAGCCGAAACCAGCGTATGGCCTTGGTTATCATCAATAACTTGAGCATAGATATGTCTTGAACTTCGAAATACGCTGAGTCTCAACCTATCAGAGGTTCCGGTCAGTTTTTTTCTTATGCTTTTCTTTCTCTTGAAACGTGCCTGCTTTTTTAAATTTGAAGATGCCATACTTATAATATCCTCATAGTCCCATGGCCAAAAGATTTGGCTTATATTTCAACAATATTCGGCTGCCTATTTTGTTCCGGTTTTTCCCGCCTTTCTACGGATATGTTCATTGGCATATTTAATCCCCTTGCCCTTATAAGGCTCCGGAGGCTTTAATCTTCGGATGGCCGAAGCCACATGTCCCAATTTTTCTTTATCGATTCCGGTTAGTGTAATTACATTATTCTTATCAATGGATACCGAAATTCCTTCCGGGAGATTGAAATTAATTGGGTGTGAATATCCAAGATTAAAAACAATGTCATTTTTTTTGGCTTCAGCTCTGTAACCAATACCATTTATTTCGAGGACTCTTTCGAATCCCTTTGACACACCGGTAACCATGTTGTTCACCAGACTTCGCGTCAGTCCTTGCAATGCCCGTGTCTTGCGGTCATCGGTATTCATAAGGATACTGATAAGCCCTTGCTCAACTTTAAGATCCAGTGCAGGATGAATCGATCTTTCGAGCACCCCTTTCTCTCCTTGAACTGTTACTACCCTGTTCGAATAAGACACCTTGATCTTTTCAGGAATAGCTATTGGTTTCTTGCCGACTCGAGACATTCGTTGCTCCCTTTTTACCAGATATTGCAGATAATTTCACCGCCCATGTTTCCTTTTCTAGCGTGTTTATCCGTCATTACCCCTTTCGAGGTGGAAATAATTGAAATTCCCATACCATTTAGAACAGGCTTTAAGTCTTTGGCTTTAACATAAACCCGCCGACTGGGTTTGCTTATCCGACTCAAACCCACTATGGTGTTTTTCTGCCCTTCACCATATTTTAAATATACTCTCAGAATGCCCTGCTTGCTATCCTTAAGGAATTTATAATTCCGAATGAACCCTTCCTCCAACAGGACTTTTGCTAATTCGGTTTTTAATTTGGATCCTGGGATATCAACGCTATTAAACTTAGCTTTAGCCGCATTCCTAATACGAGTCAGCATATCAGCGATTGGATCGCTCATTGTCATGATCTTCTCCGTAATGATAAAATAGTTTTTGTGGCTTGTTTGTTTATTGATATGGGCAATGGCGAATTGGATTCTCTATGGATGATCAATTGTTAAGTTTCACCTAAATGCCCCCGCATTACCAGCTTGATTTAACAACACCCGGAAGTTTACCCTGTGAAGCAAGCGTCCTAAAGCAAATCCGACAAATCCCAAACTTTCTCAAGAAACTTCGGGACCGGCCACATATAGGGCATCTATTGTATGCTCTAACCATAAACTTGGGTTTTCGCATCGCCTTCATTCTAAGCGCTGTTTTCGCCAAACCATCCTCCTTTGTTGACTTCCAATCATTGATAATGCAAATTCTATTAACTTTTAAATTACTAGTTAGTTACTAAACGGCATGCCTAATAATTTGAGAAGTTCTTTACCCCCTTCATCCGTTTTTGCCGTTGTAACCACAGAAATATTTAATCCTTTTATCTTGTCGATTTTATCATAATCGATTTCCGGAAAAATAATATGCTCTTTAATGCCCAAGGTATAATTCCCATTTCCATCGAATGCTTTCCCGGATACACCTCTGAAATCGCGTACACGGGGCAAAGCGATATTGACCAGCTTGTAATAAAAATCATACATGAACTGCCTCCGGAGTGTCACCATACAACCAATCGGCATTCCTTCTCGCAATTTAAACGCAGCAATAGACCGTTTGGCACGCGTAATAACCGGCCTTTGCCCAGAAATGATCTTCAGCTCTTCGACTGCGGAATCAAGTATTTTAATATTATGAATCGCCTCACCCAAACCCATATTTAATACAATTTTGTCAAGTTTGGGAGCTTGCATAACATTTTTATACTTATAAGTTTCCATTAGCGCTGGAACAACCGCTTCTTCATAATATGTTTTTAACTGTGACATTCAATTCCTCCGCCAGGCACCCTATGAATCTATGATTTCACTACATTTCCCGCATATTCGAACGCTCTTTCCATCTTCTAGGCGTTTCATCTTGATCCGTATGGGTGTCAAACACTTATTGCACATCAACATTACGTTCGACCAATGAAGCGACGCTTCTCCTTCGACAATTCCACCTTGCCTGTTCTGAGCGCTCGGTTTTGTATGCCGCTTAACGATATTGATGTTTTCGACAAGGATTCTGTTTTTCTTGCTGATTACCTTGATCACCTTTCCGATTTTACCTTTATCCTTTCCGAATATAATTTTTACTTTATCATCTTTTTTTATGCGATACTTGTTCATCATGATGATTCACTTCTCCAATAGGCAAAACAATATTACAAAACCTCGGGGGCTAATGATATAATCTTCATAAATCGCTTCGCTCTAAGCTCCCTTGCTACCGGACCGAATATCCGGGTTCCGATAGGCTCGTTATTCGCAGTGATTAAAACAGCGGAATTATCATCAAATCTTATATGAGATCCATCCGACCTTCTAATTTCTTTTCTGGTGCGAACTATAACAGCCTTTAAAACATCTCCCTTTTTAACCTTGGCATTGGGGATGGCTTCCTTTACAGAAACAACAATAATATCGCCAATACTGGCATATCTTCTCTTGGATCCTCCAAGGACCTTGATACAATACAAAACCTTTGCACCTGAATTGTCCGCCACTGTCAATCTCGTCTCTGATTGAATCATTTTCTTTACTTCCTGTTTGAATCAAAGCGCCTCTTTAATAATCTCACTGACACGCCACTTTTTGGTTCGGCTTATCGGTCTTGATTCCGCTATCCGTACTTTATCTCCAATTTTGCACGCATTGTTTTCATCGTGCGCGGCAAACTTCGACCTTCTCCGAACGTACTTGTGATAAAGTGGATGCTTAACCAATCTTTCCACAAGTACAATTACGGTTTTATCCATCTCGTTGCTAGCGATCGTCCCCACCAACTGTCTCTTTTTTCCTCGCTTTTGCATGGCTTACACTATTCCGTTATTTTCTATCGGCCTATTGAGTACCGGTAGATTCATTAATTACTGTTTTTATCCTGGCGATATCTTGTTTTACTTCAACGAGCTTACGATTATTCTCAAGCTGACCGATCGTATTTTGAAAGCGAAGATTGAGTAACTCCTCTTTAAGATCACTTACTTTGCGGTGCCTTTCTTCGTGGCTCATTTCTCTAATCTCACTTGCTTTCATTATACATCGCTCCTCTCAATAAATTTTGTCTTTACCGAAAGCTTGTACGAAGCAAGTCGGAGCGCCTCTTTGGCCATCTCTCGCGGGACACCCTCCATTTCATATAGGATTCTACCCGGCCGAATAATTGCTACCCATCCCTCAGGTGCACCTTTGCCTTTTCCCATTCTGACTTCTGCCGGCTTTTTAGTGTACGGCTTATCAGGAAATATTCGGATCCACATCTTCCCGCCACGTTTTACATGTCGTGTCATTGCTATCCGAGCAGCTTCAATCTGTCTTGCACTGATCTTCCCGCATTCGACTGCTTGCAACCCATACTCACCAAAATTTAAATTACATCCGCGGCGAGATGTGCCTTTCATTCTTCCCTTTTGCTGCTTTCGAAATTTTACCTTTTTGGGACTTAGCATCGCCCTTATCTCCTATGGATAATCAACTTTCGATCCCAATCGGATCTTTTTTCAATATCTCGCCTTTAAATATAAATACTTTAACACCGATTATACCATAAGTTGTACGAGCCTCGGTGAATCCATAATCAATATCCGCTCTTAAAGTATGCAACGGAACGCGTCCCTCTTTATATTGTTCGGTCCTGGCCATTTCTGCGCCGCCTAAACGTCCTGAGCAAATAATTTTAACGCCTTCAGCACCGAACCGCATAGCTGAAGCAATACCGCGTTTCATAGCGCGCCGGAAGGCAACCCGTCGCTCAACCTGAAGGGCCACATTCTCCGCAACAAGCTGGGCATCAATCTCAGGTTTTCTAACCTCTTGAATATCTATAAAGACCTCCTGGGAAGTCATCTTTTCAAGCTCTTTCTTTAGCAGGGAAATTTCAGAGCCTTTTTTACCAATCACAATCCCCGGTCTAGATGCAAAAATTCTTAGCCGAACCCGTTTTGCCGATCTTTCAATTTCAATTCGTGAAACCCCCGCATGAAAAAGCTTTTTTTTCAAAAACTCTCTGAGCCTATAATCTTCAAGGATATAATCGGAGTATTTCTTACCGGCATACCAACGGGATTCCCATGTTTTTACAATACCTAATCTCAACCCTATGGGATTTACTTTCTGACCCAAATTTGCCCCCTTTTATTCAATTTTTTCCGCTAAAATAATGGTGATATGAGCGGTCCTTTTTAATATCCGAGTGCCTCGTCCACGAGCCCTGGCTTTAAATCGCTTTAACGTCGGGCCCTGGTCAACGAGGACATTACGAATAACCAAAGAATCAACATCTATATCCGGTTTTTGATCGGCATTCGCAACCGCTGATCGAATGACTTTCTCCAAAATTCGAGCAGCTTTTTGCGGCATAAACTTGACATAACCAAGCCCTTTTTCAACCGACTTCCCTTTGATCGCATCGGTTAACATTCGAACTTTCTGAGGAGAAATTCGTATATATTTGGCTACTGCTTTAAACTCCATTACAGATAATCCTTTTCCTAACTTACCGCTTTAATTTTGACCTTTTATCCCCGGCATGACCATAGAATGTCCGTGTTGGTGAAAATTCTCCCAGCTTATGCCCCACCATATCTTCAGTAATAAAAACCGGGATAAATTTTCTTCCGTTATGAACAGCCAATGTTAAACCTACCATTTCGGGAATAATGGTAGACCGTCTTGACCATGTTTTTATTACATTGTTACTTCGCAATCCTTGGGCAGTCTCGACCTGTTTAAATAATTTATCATCAACAAAAGGTCCCTTCTTTAAAGATCGTGGCATAAATTCTCCTTACTTAAATCCAGCTACCATAAACATACTCTATTTTTTCGACCGATGTTTGACAATATAACGGTTACTCTTTCTGGAATTCCGGGTTTTATATCCCTTTGTCGGAACTCCCCATGGGCTACATGGATGTCGCCCGCCTGACGATCTTCCTTCACCGCCCCCCATCGGATGATCAACAGGATTCATAGCAACCCCTCGGACTTTAGGTCGTCTTCCAAGCCATCGTTTACGCCCTGCTTTACCTAAGGAAATGTTCTCATGAACGATGTTTCCCAACCGACCAATTGTTGCCTTGCAGTTGATCAAAACCATTCGGACTTCTCCAGACGGCAGTTTGATCAGCGCATACCGGTCTTCTTTAGCCATGAGTTGGGCATAGGTGCCGGCACTCCTGACAATCTGACCGCCTTTTCCGGTTTTAAGCTCTATGTTGTGGATTTGTGTGCCCAGCGGTATATTTTTCAGCGGCAGAGAATTTCCTGGCTTGATGTCAGCATCAGGACTCGAAATTACAATGTCTCCCATCAACAGGTTCATGGGTGCCAGGATGTACCTTTTTTCACCATCGGTATAATGCAACAGTGCAATTCTGGCACTCCGATTCGGGTCGTATTCAATTGTTGCCACTTTTGCCGGAATTCCGATTTTGTCACGCTTGAAATCGATTATGCGATAATGTCGCCTATGACCACCACCACGGTGTCTGCATGTAATCCGGCCGTTCACATTTCGTCCACCAGTTTTTTTTAATGCTCTTAAAAGGCTTTTTTCAGGTGTGGTTCTGGAAATTTCCTCAAACGTTGAGTATGATTGAAATCGTCGTCCCGGCGACCTGGGATTTACTTTTTTTATGCCCATTCTCTGCTCCCTGTTTTATACACCCTCGAAGAAATCAATACGTTCTCCCGGCTTCAATGTGACGATGGCTTTCTTCCAGTCTTTACGTTTTCCGGTAATAAGACCTCTTCGTTTGACCTTCCCTTTTACCTGGATGGTTCGAACAGCATCCACGTTTACATCAAATATTTTTTCAACAGCCTTTTTGATCGATATTCGATTCGCCCTTCTATCAACTTCGAAAGAAATCTGATTTAATTTTTCTTTTTGAATGCTGGTCTTTTCGGTAATCAAAGGCCGTTTAATAACATCATGCGGCATCATTTCTGCAGTCTCCCTTCAATTGTTTTAATTGAAGATTCAAGCAAAACCAAATTATCATATTTTAAAATATCGTATACGTTCATTCCTTCAGTTCTTAGTACTTTGACACCGGGAACATTTCTGGATGACAGTTCCAGGATTTCATTTTTTTCATTCGTAACAATCAGCGCTTTTTGAATGCCAAGGCGATTCAGAATTTCTACAAAGTCTTTTGTCTTCACTGGATCCAACTCAATCTGATCAATGACAACGATCTTATTCTCTTTAAACTTACTGCTCAAAGCCATTTTAAGCGCCAACTTCCTGACCTTTTTGGGTATCTTATAAGCATAAGACCGTGGATCCGGGCCGAATACGGATCCTCCTCCCCTGAGCAGCGGTGATTTTATATCACCGCGACGCGCTCGGCCGGTACCTTTTTGCCTGAATAGTTTTCTTCCACTTCCCTTAACATCGGAACGATGTTTTACTGAAGCAGTACCCGATCTTCGGCATGCGAGTTGCATGGTGACCACATCATGCAGGACACTCGATTTTACCGGGACGTCAAATATGCTATCAACAAGATCAACTCGTGTAACTTTCTCCGCTTTACAATTTATAACATCTACGACAGCCATAATTTTCTCGTTTTCGGTTTTTAAATTTTAGAGGCTTTGGGCTTTTTGATTTCTACCAATCCGGAAATCGCCCCTGGTACCGCACCTTTGATCAACAAAATATTTTCATCCGACCGGATATCGACAATCTCTAAATTTTGAATCGTCTTTCTCTCGTTCCCAAATTGGCCGGGTAATTTTTTTCCTTTAATAACTTTGGCCGGCCAAGCGCTACAACCGATGGATCCCGGTATTCTATGGCTATGGCTGCCATGTGTCTTCCTCCCGCCATGAAATCCATGTCGTTTGATAACACCGGAAAACCCTCTCCCTTTTGATGTACCGGAGACATCAACGCTTCCTCCCACCTTGAATATGCCCACGGTAATTTTCTGACCGAGGCTGTATTCACCGGGATTGTCAACTGAAAATTCTCGGAGGTATGCACACGGAACATCTCCACTTTTCTTTAGATGTCCGGCTACCGGTTTGCTAACGCCAGATCTTTTTTTCTCTCCGAATCCCAGTTGCAGTGCATTATAACCATCCTTAACATCAGTTTTTATCTGGGTGACAATACACGGGCCTGCTTGAACAACGGTCACCGGAACGTAACTGCCGTCTGATTGAAACAGTCCCGTCATTCCCAACTTTTTCCCTAACAATCCATCACTCATATCGCTTACGGTTCCTTAATTTACAGCTTTATCTCCACATCCACTCCCGGAGATAGATCGAGTTTCATTAACGCGTCTACCGTCTGTTGAGTGGGCTCCAAAATATCCAAAAGTCGTTTGTGAGTCCTCATTTCAAACTGTTCTCGTGATTTTTTATCGATAAACGGAGAACGTAATACACAATATTTATTTATCCTTGTCGGGAGGGGTATCGGACCTACAACCTTTGCACCGGTTTTATTGGCGGTATCAACAATATCAGTTGCAGATTGATCTAACAGTTTATGATCATAGGCCTTAAGCGTAATCCGTATTTTGGTATTCATTATCATAGCTTTGATCTCTCTATTTATCCGATGATTTCACTAACCACTCCGGCGCCAACGGTACGACCACCTTCCCTAATGGCAAACCGAAGCTCTTTTTCCATCGCTACCGGCATGATTAACTCCGCCGAAATCGATACATTGTCCCCC
>JAUXEW010000260.1 GCA_030620375.1 Desulfobacteraceae bacterium
GCAGGACGTGCTTTTGGAGGAAGTTGCGGCCTATCTGACATGGACCACCGGCCGGTCGATACTATTCCGATTTACGCGTGAAGAAGATTTTATCGCTTCGAGTACCCGGCATCCGCTAAAGATAAAAGTAAAATTAGGCACCCGAAAAAATGGTCGATTAACGGCCATTTATATGGACGTAAAAGCCAATACCGGGCCGTATGGTAACCACTGTTTAACCGTTCCCGTAAATGCCGTCTCAAAATCTATGCCGTTATTTTTGTGCGACAATGTCGAATTCGATGTAAAATCATATTATTCGAATATACCGCCGACAGGCGCATACCAGGGCTATGGCGCGCCGCAAGGCTCCTATGCCCTCCAAATGGCAATGGCGGAATTAGCCGCAAAACTGGGAATAGATCCGCTGGAGTTGATTGAAAAAAACAGAGTTCGTGAAGGGGTCATGCTCGAAATTCTCAAATGTCTTGGGGAGGGCCGGGAAGGTAAACCGGAGCGCGTTGCCAGTTGCGGTTTGGGACCGGCATTAAAAAAAGGCGCGGAGCTGATTAACTGGGGTCGAAAAGGAGAAAGTGATGATCCTGATGTAAGAATCGGCCAGGGCGTGGTGATTGTGCAACAGGGTTCGGGAATACCCGGTCTTGATTCAGCGAGCGCCGTGCTCAGGATGCTCGGTGACGGGACGTTTACATTACTCATCGGTGGCGCTGATTTGGGTACCGGGTTGGATACGGTGGCGGTAAAAGTGGCTGCTGAATGTCTGTGCACCGATATGAGCAACATCGCAATTATTTCGGGTGATACCGATGCGTCGCCATTCGATTGCGGCACTTTTGCTTCCAGCGGCACCTTTTTTTCCGGTAATGCCGCATTGGAAGCAGCCAAACTCATGAAAGAAGAGATCCTTGAAGTAGCGGCTGGCATGTTGAAGGAAGATAAACAAAATTTGCAAATAATGTATCCTGGAATAGTAAAAGGTAAAAATGGTTCAATCACGTATCGAAAGATTGAAACTTTTTCAGAGAAAGGCGCCGGTGGGGGCCAACTCGTCGCGTCGGCCAGTTTTACGACCGAAGATTCAGCGTTTCCCTATGGTGCACATTTCTGTCAGGTGGCCGTCAATACCCGCACAGGGAAAGTTAAGATACAGAAGTATTATGCTTTGCAGGATTGCGGCACGCCCATAAACCCGGAATTGGCCCTGGGCCAGATATATGGGGGTGTACTAAAAGCAATTGGACATTCATTGTACGAAGAAATGATTTTGGATGAAACCGGCAGGTGCTTAAATGCCAGTTTTCTGGATTATAAAGTGCCGATGATCAATGATTTACCGGAAGATTTTAGATCAGAGCTGGTTTTTACCGACGATCCTTTCGGACCCTTCGGCGGTAAATCCGTGGGAGAAATCAGCTCCAACGGCTCCGCTCCGGCGATTGCCAACGCTATCCACGACGCTATCGGTGTATGGATCAGGCAATGGCCATTCACGCCGGAGAAAATTCTCAAAGCCCTTGGCAAGATTGAATAATTTATGAATTATCTGTGATATTCCGTGTCATTCTGTGGTGAACACTGACGCAAAAACATTCAATTCAACACCAAAAAGGAGGTAAAAAATGGAAAAAGAATTACACTACCCGCTTTTCTATCGCAAGGATTTGACGGCTTTCTGGGCGTTATTTGCCGACAACTTAGCCAATGTCGTCATATTATCCGGCATATGTTCATTTGTATTTAATATGCCGGCCCAGCTCGTTTTCGGTCGTATTCTGCCAGGATTGGGTGTATCTTTGCTGGTGGGATTATCGTTTTATGTCTACCTGGCAAGGAGACTGGCCCGCAAAGAACAGCGTAACGATGTGACCGCGTTGCCTTATGGCATCAGCACACCGGTTATGTTTGTGTATTTATTTGGTATCATCGGGCCGGTGTATTGGGGCCTCAAAGCTTCCGGCAATCCAAACGCTTCGATTATGGCCTGGCAGGTCGGTATGGCGGCCGCTTTTTTAGGGGGCATCATCGAAATGCTGGGAAGCATCATCGGTCCCTGGTTAAAAAGGATTACGCCACGGGCCGGAATGTTGGGAACTTTAGCCGGTATCGCCATTGTCTATATAGCCACCGTACCGATGGCGCATATTTTTGAAAATCCGATGGTCGGGTTTGCCTCTTTAATGATTGTTCTGGCCGGACTGGTGGCCGGAGTCAAGATGCCTTTTCGGCTGCCCGCGGGTTTAATTGCCATTATTGTCGGAACGATTATCGGTTTTTTTGTCGGTTCTTCCAAAATTGATTTTTCCGGGGTCGCCTTTCATGCGCCGATACCCGTGTTGGGAGATTTAATTGCTGGTATAAAGCTGATGTTTGCTTACCCGGCTGTTCTGGCGGCCGTCTTGCCGATAGAGATATATAATTTTATTGAAACCATGAATAACGTCGAATCGGCCGAAGCGGCCGGAGATAAATATCCGGTTCGCACATGCCAGATCATGGATGGTGCGGGGACCATGGTGGGAACGTTATTTGGCAGTGCTTTTCCCACCACCGTGTATATCGGGCATCCCGCCTATAAACGACTGCAAGGTCGTTGCGGATATGCGCTGGGAGTCGGAATTGTCATATTTCTGGCAGCGATTTTCGGGTTTGTTGATTTCCTATATAAACTTATCCCCACCGCAGCCGTAGCGCCCATGCTGGTTTTTGTCGGTATCGTCATAACGGCCCAGGCCTTTCGTGCTTCACCGGCCAAGCATGCAATTGCGGTAGCGGTGGCTATCATTCCCCATATGTCCAATATAATGATCTTGAAAATCAAGGGGGCTGTGTCCGTAGTTAACGCAGACATGGATGTCTCGACCCTGGAATTTGCACATAAGCTTTCAGAACAGGGTATTGCCTGGATCGGGCAAAGCGCTTTGGCCCACGGCGCGATTATTACCGGCCTCTTATGGGGGGCCCTTGTGGCCATGCTTATTGATCTTGATTTTAGAAAAGCAGCGGCATTTTCCGGCACGGCTGCGTTCTTAACGTTAATTGGGATCATCCATTCACCGAGTATGGGACTGAATTTTACCGCTGTTTTTGGCGGGTATGTGATGATGACGGCTTTATTTGTCGTAGCATGGCTTGCCAAAGTTGAAAGAGACCCTGAAATTGGTGAACTGGATTTTGAAGGAGACTAAGAAGGAGCACTCATCATGAACCAATTTATGAAACTGGCAATTGAAGAGGCAAGAAAAGGATTCAACAGCAACCATGGGGGACCCTTTGGTGCCGTAATTGTAAAGGACGGCGAGATAGTCGCAAGCGCCCATAACGAAGTTTTGGGAACAAATGACCCCACCGCACATGCAGAGGTCCTTGCAATTAGAAAGGCTTGTGCGCTCTTTGAAAGCTACGATCTTTCGGACTGTGAGATCTATTCCACCTCGGAACCGTGTCCGATGTGTTTTTCCGCCATACACTGGTCAAGATTGAAAAAACTCCATTTTGGGACAACCAGGGACGATGTAGCGGTCATCGGATTTGATGACAGTTTAATCTACGATATCTTGAGTGGTAAGGCGCAGGTGGTTCAGATGGAGAGTATAAATGTCGACCGGGAAAGATGTCTTGGACTGTTGGAAGAATGGGAGGCTAAACCTGATAAGGTATTATACTAATTGAATGTAAACCCTAGCGTTGCAGAAGATTAGATTTGTTGGGTTTCGCCCATAGAGATCATATCCCGCCAGATGTTTGATCGTCGCGGGTTGGGTGGAGGAGCTAAACCCAACATAACCGATAGGGCTCTACCCAACCTACCAAAAAACGTACTTTTCGGTCAGGCACTAATTATAAAAAGTGCGGTAGAAAAGGAGTGAATTAAATCATGAACTCCAAAAAGCATATCCTGATAAGAAGTAAATTTATGGTTCCAATGTCACGCAAAATGGGTTTATCAAAAAGAATTCACGACGGCTATGTACTAACCGAAGATGAGAAAATAACAGAGGCAGGTGAA
>JAUXEW010000037.1 GCA_030620375.1 Desulfobacteraceae bacterium
GAACAGGTTTAGCTATTGTCTGTCCGGTCACCAGTACAGAACGCGGTTTCCCCTTTCACGTTCCTATTCCGAAAGATAGTAAGCTGACAGGCTTTATTATGGTTGAGCAAGTTAAATCGGTCGACTTCCTTTCTCGTCGCGCTAAACGAATCGAACACGGCAATGATGAGCTGCTGTCAGACGTGCTTTCTATATTAGATGCCTGCATCTATTAACCGGCCAACATCTATATGGCCTTCGGTTGTCAAGAAAAAACTTTTCCTATAGATCGGAAAGCTGATAATGATAAAAAAAGTTCCGTCCTCGAATCTAATTTTTTTACAAGCGACTCGTTAGTTCCGACTTTTGGTTGGACACCTTTTTTGAATAGTCAAAAAAGGTGCCCTCCGGTAGGGTATGCTATCAGTTTCAGTAAAGGAGCGTTATGATGGGAAAAGTGACAAGAAGGTTGTTCCTAAAAATTGCGGCTGCCGTAGCGGCAGTTGGAGCGCTCGGCAAGTTCGGCAAGTATTCCTTAGACAAGCATACTGAGCCAAGGGAAGAAGGAAAAATGATAGCGCCCGGCAGTGTTCCCACTGTCTTTGGCTTTAGCTACACATTCATTTCGGGATCGTTAGAAAGCAGATGATGAATACGCGTGAACTGACAAAAGATGCCAAAGCGATTTTACTGCTATGCGGTCGTTTTGGTAAAAATGATGCGATCAATGCGACCAGGCCGCTCAGTCTGAGTGAATATAACCGGTTGACTGGCTGGCTGAAGGCATGCAAATCACGACCGACGGGTTTGTTGAGCGATGCAGCCACCGATTTGCTGGCCGGTGCGTTACCGACAAATTGAGAAAAGGTGTCTACTTATATCTTGATATAAAATTACATTTTTGCGATACATTAAAAAACAACTCCCATCCTTTACGGTTTCTTAAAAAGTCCGATTTATTTACCTTTACGAGGCTGTCATGCTTATGTTGAAATGCAATTATAAGTGCATTCCCCGTAGCTTGACACAGGGAGCCCCCATATTTTTTAAAGAGGTTTTTTTATGAATTTTTCATTCATCCATGCGGCCGATCTTCATCTCGATAGTCCTTTCCGGGGCGTAACAGCGGAGTCGCCGGCCATCGCCGGGTTATTGCAATCAGCCACTTTTGATGCTTACAACTCGTTAATCGATCTTTGTATTGAATCACAGGTTCAGTTTTTATTGATTTCCGGAGATATTTATGACGGGTCCGACCGGAGCCTTCGGGCCCAATTACGGTTTCGTGACGGATTGCAGCGATTGGCGGATAACCATATCCAGGCGTATATCGTTCATGGCAACCATGATCCGTACAGGGGTCACTCTAAATTAATAGACTGGCCCCACGGGGTTCATGTATTTGATTACCGTAAGGTCGAAAGCGTTCCATTTACAATTGATGGATCTCCGGTTGCATTAATATCCGGGATTAGTCATGAAAAACGGAATGTGAAAAGTAACCTATCCAAGAAATTTAACACCGTTGACGCCGACCTTTTTCAAATTGGTTTGCTGCACTGTAATGTGGGCAGGGATACCGGACACGAAGTTTACGCTCCCTGCGAACTGGAAGACCTGCTGGATATTGGTATTGATTACTGGGCGCTGGGGCATGTTCATGAAAGAAAGATTTTGCATGCCGATCCTTATGTGGTTTACCCGGGAAACACCCAGGGACGACATATCCGTGAACCAAACGAACGGGGCTGCTACCTGGTCCGGGTGGACGGAATCAACAAAGATGTCAACCTGGAATTCCGCGAATTGGATACGGTACGCTGGTTCAGCGGATCTGTGACGATTGACGGATTGTCCACTTTAGATCAACTCGAAAATGATATCTCGGGTTGTATCGAAGACTTTATTGGTAAAGCGAATTCACGGCCTCTGGTTTGCCGTCTATCGC
Source organism: Desulfobacteraceae bacterium (assembly GCA_030620375.1). Taxonomy (GTDB): domain Bacteria; phylum Desulfobacterota; class Desulfobacteria; order Desulfobacterales; family UBA5616; genus JAUXEW01. The sequence goes on from JAUXEW010000037.1 coordinate 1,928, forward strand.
TTATCGGACAAGGCCCTCTTTTTAAAGAACTTCAGAAGGATGAGGGGTCTTTTGAATTGCTGCAACATGTGAGAGAAGCTTTTGAAGCTTATAATCCTTTTGTCTGGGTTCAAGAGTTGATATTCGACTGCCGACCTGAAATAGACATGGAAAAACGAAGTAAAAGCCAGGATTTTCTGGGACAGGTTTTGAGAATAAGCAGGGAATTATCAACGGCTGAAGATGGCGTGACAAGGTTGCTGAATGAGGGACTTGACGAACTCTACCGAAATCGGCGTGCGAAAAAGTGCCTCCAGGATGTTTCCGATCAAGAGGTCAACCAGATGCTTAAAGCAGCCGAAATTCTATGTGCTCAGATGTTGGAGACATCGCCATGAGAATTATAAGTATTTTAATGGATGGATTCGGCATTTTTCATGAAGCATCTTTAGAAAACCTTCCTGAAGGCCTGATCTTAATATCCGGTGATAATGAGGCTGGAAAATCGACTCTGCTGGGGTTCATCCGGGCTATATTATTCGGTTTCTCTGATGGGAGAACTAATGAAAATCTTTACGAGCCACTGGCAGGCGGGCAACATGGCGGCCGAATAACCGTTATGACAGACAAACATGATGAAGTCATAATTGAGCGAAAGGCGGGTAAAAAAGGCGGCCCGGTTGATTTGTTATTTAAAAAAGACGGCAGCAGAGGCAGCGAAGATGAATTAAGACAACTTCTTGGAGGTTTTAACAAGGTTATCTACAAAAATATTTATGCTTTCAGCCTTGGAGAGCTTCAGACGTTTGACTCTCTAAATGCTGAAGATGTAAGAGGTGCCCTTTATGGAGCCGGTTCCGGAACATCCTTGATGGCAATTCCCGAAAGCATGAAAAAACTGGAAAAAGGCCTCGACAATCTTTTCAAACCCGGAGGAAGTAAACCCCTCATTAATACCAAATTGGCTGATGTTGAGGAAGTGCGGAAAAAAATTCGAGAAGCTGTTGACGGAATTAAGCATTATGAGACTTTAGTTTTAAACCGCCGGAATATCAGTATTCGGATTGAGCAATTACAACAAACAGGAGACGCTTTTCAAAAGAATCAAAATAGAGTTGAGAATTACCTCAAGCTTTGGGACCAATGGATTGTTTTTCAAGATGCACAGACGAAACGTGAGAATCTGCCGTATATTGTTTCTGAATTTCCAAATGAAGGTCTGGTCAGGCTAAATAATTTGAACCATAACCTGGAAACTTTGATAAAGTCCCGGGTAAACACGGCAAGAAACGAGGCGGAATTAAAAATTCAACTGAAAACGCTATCTGTCGATGACCTGCTCATCTCCTATGAATCTAAAATTTTTGAACTTAGAGAAGATCTGACAAGGTACATGGATAGTCTTAAACAGTTATCGGAAGATCGACAGGCCGTAAAGCAAATAAACATCGATATTCACAGGGAATTAGACAATTTAGGCAGTGACTGGACAACAGAAAGGGTATATTCCATAGATCGGTCTCTGTTTACTCAAAATGCTATTCGGCAATATCAATCCAGCCGGCGGGAAGCGAAATCAGAACTGGAAAAAGCCGAAGATGCTTTAAAACAGGTCAAGGAACAATATGAATCCGCCAGGCAGGAAGCGGAAACAACCCAAAATGAATTACAGAAATTCAAGGATCTAACGTCTCAAGTTGATAGAAAAATGCTTTCCGCCATACAAAATGGAAGAAACCAATTTGCTTCGATAGTCACGGACCTGCCTAAACGGAAAATGGAATTAACGGATGCACAGCGCAATTTAAAACAAGCTATCAGGGAAATTGATCCCGATTGGCGTACTTCCGAGGCCGAATCGTTTGATTGTTCGGTGCCGGCGCAGGAGAAAATTCAAAGATTTGAGCTGGAAATGGATGCAGTCAAAAACCGGATTGATGAAGCAAAAACCAGGTTAGAATTTGAAGCATCTAATCTTTCGAATATCCAAAGAGAGTTGAAAGTCAATGAGGAGAAATGTCAGGCGATATCCAAACCATCACTGAAAACGAGAGATGAGTTTGTTTCCAGGAAAAATGATGTTAGATCCCTAAGGGGCTATCTGAATAAAAAAGAATTGCTGATAGAAAGCATTTTACATCATGAAGAACGGCGCGCTGATAAGCAAAATACACTTCTAAAATCTCTACCCCAAATTTCTACTCCTTTGCCGGAATATGTTAAATGGCTGTCAATAGCTCTTTTTTCGGCTGGTCTCGTTATGATCGGAATCGTATCGGTTTTGTTTGAAAATCTGCTGGTTGGGGGGATTACCGGCGGGGTATTGAGTACTTTAGGAATGGGGTTGTTTTTAACCAATAGGCTTGTTAAACGGCAATCATCGAAAAAGGATTTTTTCGATCAAACAAATATAGAAATAGAAAAGGATATCGAAAAGATAAAGGAGAAGCATAAGCAGCTAAACGATGAATTGGCTGAAGTGAAATTAAGACTTGAAAAGCTTATAAGTGTTTTAGGCATTTCAACAAATGTCGAATTAAGGGATATCGACAAGATAGAGAATAGAATTGAAATTGATTTGAATCTTTTTGTTGAAAGATCCAGGTTAGAAGAAGAATCAAATAGAATCAGAGAGAGGAAAAACCAAATTAAAGAGACCCTTGATAAAATGACCGAAAATTTAGAATCCCTGGAAGAAACCTACCGGCAAGTACAGAAAAACTGGGAACAGCAGCTTGATCAGTTATGTTTAAAACCCGGTACAAAGCCGCGAACCGTGAATTTGATATTTACCAAGGTAGATGGCATAAAAACCATAATCAAAAATATAAGAAACCAGGAAGAGCGAATAAAAGAGATGGTGTTGGCCAGAGATGAATATCGTGGTTTGCTCAAACAGGTTCCGGGGCTTTCCGGACATGACCCGGTCGACTTAAACGAATTGCTGTCTGTTGTCGATAGATTCTTGGAACACACAAAGCGTATGGAAAAGCGCAGGCAGGAACGAGACCTGGTTGATCGAACATTAGAGGAGAAGCAAAGGAGTCAGAAAATCCTAAGCGATAAATTTAATAAAGCCGAGAAACGCTTTAGAGAAGCTGTTGATCAGCAAAACCGGGATATCGATGCTTGGCAGAAATGGCTTTCTAATAACGGTCTTGATCGAGAAGTCTCTCCGGAAACAGCTTTAGACGCCCTGGGAACAATTAACAAATGTATTCAGTTCATTGATGCTAAATCAAAGTTGGCGGAATCAATAAGACAAAAAGTGAATATAATTGAAAGATATCTTGATTTAAGCATAACACTTTTTACAAAATTGGGTAAAGCAAAACCCGATCCCGATAAATTAGGTACGGAGGTTAAACTGCTTTCTCAAGAGTTGGAAAAAAATAAAATTGATTTAACAAAGAAAAATAGTGTGAAGGATCAGTTGAAACGAATTTTGCGTGAAATTGATTCCATTAAACAGGAGATCGACATTCAAAAAGCAGAGATCAGAAAATTAGTGCAAGAAAGCGGCGCGAAAGATGAAGAAACATTTCGTAACCAGGGGGAGTTATTTAAAAAAGGACAGGCGCTTCTGTCAGAGATAGAAAATGCTACCAAAAATATGAAAATAATATCAGGGGAAAGTGATATAGAAACACTAATGGATATTCTAAAAAAATACACCAAAGAAGAACTGGATAGTGAAAACAGGATGCTGCAGCAAAATATCAGGGAAGTTAAAGATGATCTGGAAAGTGAACGGCAGGAGCTGGCTGAAATCAAAAATAAAATTGAGATCTTGTCTTCATCCGATGATATCTCCCGTTTTCGCGCGGAAGAGGAAAGGCTGATGGAGGAGATTCGATCAGCAGCAAGAAGATGGGGGACACATGCCATTGCCAGATACCTCCTGTCCCTGGCGAGAGAGAGATTCGAAAAAGAACATCAGCCTAAGGTTATAAAGGCGGCATCGAGTTTTTTTAAGACGTTTACGGGGGGTGAATATCAAAAAATTATTGCTCCTCTGGGAACTCACAGTATCGAGGTGTTGAACGGATGGGGAAAACAAAAGGAACCGCAACAGTTGAGTCGTGCTACCGCGGAGCAGTTATTCCTTGCCCTTCGTTTCGGTTATATAATGAACTATGCAGAGAATAACGAAGTTCTTCCCGTTATAATGGACGATATCCTGGTCAACTTCGATACGGCAAGATCCCATAACACCTCTGAGGCTATTCTCGGACTGGCTAAAAGCCACCAGGTACTTTTTTTTACATGCCACCCGGAAACCTTATCGATTTTCAAAAAGCAACAGGCTGATGTTCCTGTTTATCGTATCGAGAATGGGAATTTCAGAATGACTGAAAATGCGTAAACAGCGAAAAATTAACAGTGCAGCGCGAAGCAACATCATTCTATTCTGACGCCTGACTTCCGGCTCCAGGATTCTGTATTTCAACGCCGGCTGTCGCTAAAAGCCCTTTCCAAGGGCAAACCAAAGCATGGTCCTCTGGGCCAGGATTCTTTACATGTTGGATATGAATAATAAACCAGATCATGCAACCGTTCAAGATCTGATGGATCAGATCCGAAAAGGGCCGGAGAACATTGAATGCATCGGTCTTACCGGTTCAGATCATGCCTATCTGGTTTCGCGGATCAATGTTCAATTAAAGGTCCCTATTTTAGTGGTTGTTGGTTCTTCAAAACAGGGAGAAAAGTTTTTTGAAGATGTAACGTTTTTTTCTAAAAACCACAACCCATCCATCCTCTACTTTCCGGACTATAACATTTTGCCTTTTAAAACCATATCTTATCATAATGAGACGGTAAGCGTTAGAATTCGTACCCTGTTTCAACTGTTAATAAACGAAGCTCCCCCGGTCATTATCACCACAGTTGGTGCAATGATGCATAAGTTGGTTCCTAAAAAAGAGATAAACGATTATGCTGAACTGATTATGACGGGTGAGGATATTGAGCGGGATCGGTTAATTGAAAAGATGATAACCGGTGGGTATGTTAGGACCGGGATTGTTGAGGAGCCGGGTGATTTTTCCGTGCGGGGCGGAATCCTGGACATTTTTTCTCCCCTGTATCAAGATCCATTACGCATCGAATTGTTCGGGGATACCGTTGAGTCCATAAGGTTTTTTTCCGCATTAAGTCAACGGAAGCTCAAAACCATATGGGAAGCGGTCATACTGCCGGCCAAAGAAGTGATTCTAAAAAAGGCATCCTTGGCACGTATCATCGCCAGAATCAGGGAACAGGCCTCCAATTTAGAAATTCCCGTAACCAGAGCCCGGGAAATTATCGACCGAATTTCGAAAGAGGGCATCTTTCCCGGGATTGAAAGCCTGATTCCGATAATTTACCACAAGCTGGATACATTAAGCGATTATTTACCGGATAGTACCGTGTTCATTCAAGTTGAGCCGGGGGAATTAAACATTGCCGCACATGAACATGAATCCCTGGTGCAACAGAATTATAATACAGCATGTGAAGAAAAAAGACTTTGTGTCGAACCTCACCAGCTTTATATGAACTGGACGGAGATCAAAGCAAATCTTCAGGGGAAAAAGACGCTTTTTTTTCAACCCTTTTCTATTTTAAAACCAGAAGCGCAAAAAGATCAAAGGCTTCTTCGATACGAATTCTTGATCGAAGATAACACCGTCGTGATTGAAAATCTTAAGCATAGCAAGGGAAGAGAGAACGCTTTATTGCCGCTGTCCACTTGGGTAAAAGCCCATCAAAAAGCGGGGTATGCCACGGTAGTGGTAAGCGGCGGGAAATCGCAGGCAAACCGGATCAAATCGCTGTTGACGTTGTATGATATTAAAGCCGGTATAGTTACGGATTTTTCGGAGACCGATCTTAAAAGAGACCTTGTCACCATTTGTATTGGTCAAATTGTATCCGGATTTGTGTGGGCTGATGAGGCGCTGGCGGTTATTACCGAAGATGAAATTTTCGGAAAAAAATACCAACGGCTCAGGCGGTCAAAGCCGCAGGTTCGAAACGATCTTATTCCCATTGAAGACCTGAAGAAAGAAGATCTGGTGGTTCACGCGGAGCATGGGATCGGCCGGTATAGCGGATTGACCAAACTCAAATTAAACGGGTCGACCAATGATTTTCTCCTTATATTATATAAGGATAATGATAAACTGTATCTCCCCGTGGATCGCATGAGTTTGATCCAAAAATATATGGGAGTGGACAGTATTATTCCTGTTTTGGATAAATTAGGGGGTAAATCATGGGACCGCGTTAAGGCTAAGGTTAAAAAGTCTACGGAGAAGATAGCCGGAGAATTGCTAAAACTATATGCGGAGCGAAATGCTAAAGCAGGATTTGCCTTTCAGAGTATGGATGAATTTTACCAGGGTTTTGAAGCCGGTTTTCCTTACGAAGAGACCGAAGACCAGATAAGGGCCATCGAAAACGTATTACAAGATATGATGGCGCCCACCTCAATGGACAGACTGGTATGTGGCGACGTGGGGTACGGAAAAACCGAGGTGGCCTTACGGGCATCCTTTATTGCTGTAAACAACGGTAAACAGGTCGCTGTTCTGGTGCCTACGACCGTACTTGCCGAGCAGCATTTTTCAACCTTTTCAAGCCGATTTGAGCCATATCCGGTGAATATGGCCTGCTTAAGCAGGTTTAGATCGGTAAAGGAGCAACGAGAGATTATAAATGGCCTTAAGTCAGGTAAAATCGATATTGTGATCGGGACACACCGGCTACTTCAAAAAGATGTCGGATTTAAAGAGCTCGGGCTATTCATACTTGATGAGGAACAGCGGTTTGGCGTAAAACATAAGGAAAAGCTTAAAAAAATCCGAAGTACGGTGGATGTATTGGCCTTGACGGCAACCCCTATCCCCAGAACCCTTCACATGTCTTTGTTGGGTATTCGAGACATCAGCGTGATTTCAACCCCGCCTGAATATCGCCGGGCAATCATTACTTATGTATCGGAATTTAATGACGCGGTTGTCGCGGAAGCCATCCGAAAAGAATTAAACCGAAACGGACAGATCTTTTTCGTACACAACAATATCAATAGCATTCATCGTATGGCGGGGAAAATAGCAAAACTGGTTCCCGGAATTCGAATGGAAATTGCCCATGGCCGTATGAAAGAGGATGAATTGGAAAAGGTTATGCTCAGATTTTTAAGACGAGAAATTGATCTTTTGGTATGTACCACGATCATTGAATCCGGTTTAGATATACCGTCGGCCAATACGATTCTCGTCAATCGAGCAGACAAATTCGGACTGGCCCAGATATATCAATTGCGCGGGAGGGTTGGGAGAGCGGATGAACAGGCGTATGCGTACCTGTTCATACCCAGAGAAAGTGCTTTAGGGAAAGACGCCCAGAAACGGCTGAAAGTGTTAATGGAACACAGTGACTTGGGTTCCGGTTTTCAAATAGCCATGAGCGATTTGAAAATCAGAGGCGGCGGAACCCTGTTAGGCGCTTCTCAGTCCGGCCATATTGCTTCGGTCGGCTATGACATGTTTTTAAAGCTCATGGAGGAATCCATTGCTGAAATCAAAGGCGAACCGATTCAGGATTTCCTGGAACCTGAAATAAACGTGGTCATATCCGCATTTATCCCCGAATCGTATATTTCGGATATCGACCAACGGCTTTCAGCTTATCGCCGTTTGGCCAAAATGACGGATTTAAACGAAATTTCGGATTTCAAAACCGAATTGATGGATCGGTTTGGTTCTCTACCTTCTGAAACTACGAGCCTTCTCATGAAAATCATGCTTAAGGTATTATCCAGAAAAGCGGGTGTGAAGCGACTGGATCTAACTCATCAGGAACTTAAACTATCTTTTTCAGAATCTCACCAACAGCACCCCTTCGGTCTAGTCGATATGATTGCTTCCGGCAAAACGAGATTTCAAATTACACCGGATCAAATTCTAATAGCCAGCCTATCCAACCGAAATATTAGCGGGCTCCTGGTGGAAATCAAAAACATCTTGCAAGAAATTTCACGACATGTTAACCCAAATCTTTTGTAAAAAATTCATTATATTGTAACTGAACCGAAACAACGAGCGAATTTTAAACTGTTTGATCATTTATGAAATACTGCCGCCATAACGGTTACATCATTGTAAAAATCTTTGTTTCTGTTTTAATCCTTGCCGGATGTACCGATTCGGCAACACGGCGTGCAGAACCGGTTCTTATACAGGTAGGAAATCATTTTATTACGGCAAAAGAATTTAGACAGGCCTTTGAAATTGCCAAGATCGCCTACCCGCAATCCGCCTTGGGGAATCACGACATTTTAAACGAGGCGATGTTAAGGCTTTTAAATCAGTTAAGAGATGAATTGGTTATCTTGAAAAGAGCAGAAGAGTTAAACCTAACCGTTACGGATTCTGAGTTTGAGGCAGCGATTCGTGATATCAAATCAGATTATCCGGATGATACGTTTAATCAGGTATTGCTCGAGCATGCCATACCCTACAGTGTATGGGAAAGCAGATTGGGGACACGGTTACTGAAGGAAAAGGTCGTTAGCGAGGATCTGGAAGATCGGATTGATGTCACACCGGATGATATTACGGCATTTTTTAACGAACAGGAAAAAATATCGGAATCGGATATAAACAGACCGGCAGAGGCGGATCCTGAAACCGTAATTCGGAAAATACGCCGAAAAAAAGCGCTGGACGCATACAAATCCTGGATAACTGAATTGAGGAATAAATATCCAATCTACGTCAATAACGCGCTATGGGAAAAGATAAAACAGTCGTAACCATCAGATTTTCTAAAACCTGTTTTAAAACGGCTTTCCTTTCTGTTTGACTATTTTTTACTCGGTACCTATAGCGGACCACCCGGAAGGCACAAGGTTTAGGGAACAAGATGAGAATTAGAGGAAAGATGGTAGGTAAAATGAAAATAAAGTCATTTAATCACGATAAAAAAACCCGTATAATTTTTTTCATCACTTTTTTGTGTATGTGTTTGTCCGGACTTGTAAGAACGCATTACATATATGGTGCGGAGATCGTAGACCGAATCGTAGCACAGGTTAACGACGACATTATTACCTTATACGATTTAAACCGTTCGATGGAACCTTTTGTTGAAAAAATAAAAGTGAGCGGATACCCGGTGGAACAGGAGAGAAAAGTGCTGTATAAGGTTCGAGAGGATGTGCTGAACGATTTAATAGAAGATAAGCTCACCGACCAAGAGGTCAGGAAGTCCGGCATCACTATCGGTGCGAAAGAGGTCGATAATGCGATTGAGCGTGTAAAGGAATTGAATTATTATACAGAAGAAGAATTCAAGGTGGCACTGGCCGAAGACGGGATGACCCTCGATGGCTTCAAAAAAGACATTAAAGAGCAGTTGCTCAGAGCAAAACTGGTAAATTGGGAAGTTAAGTCCAAAATTGTTATCACAAAGGCGGATGTTAAAGCCTATTATCAACAGCATCTTGATAAATATGGAGGGAAAGAGGCATATCATCTCCGTAGTATCGTCAAAAGAATTCCGCCTTTTGCTGATGAGACGGAAAAGCAGTTGATTTTAAGCCAGATGGAGTCGATATTGAAAGAACTAAGCAAAGGGGAATCTTTTGAGGTGCTGGCACGAAGATCATCTGATTTTCTGGCCTCAGAAGGGGGTGATCTGGGCCTGTTCGGAATTGAAGATTTGTCGCCTCAGATTCAACAGGCAATAAGTGGGTTAAGAGAAGGAGAACATACATCGATAATTGATACCGATCAAGGGTATCAGATCTTTTACTTGCAAGAAATTGTTGAAATACCCGGAAAACCCATTGAATCGGTATCCGATGAAATTGAAGCCATACTGTTCAAAGAAATCGTTAATCAAAAATTTTCGGAATGGGTGGAAAATATCAAAAAACGGTCTTATATCAAAATCGTTAAATAGTGTCCATCCAGAATTTAAAATATGACTTTCGATGAAGAAATCACCAGCTTTGGCCGTTATCTCAGGCAGATCAGGTTAGAAAAGAGGATCAGCCTGGACAAGATTTCTGAAGAGACCAAAATTGGAAAGAATAGTCTGAGATACATCGAGGCGGAGGACCATCAAAATCTTCCGGCCGAAGTATACGTTAAAGGATTTTTGCGTGCATATGCACGAGTAATCGAGGTTGATGAAGAGGAAGTTTCCCGGCGATATCGGTTAAGTCTTGAAGCATTAGAAAACGCCGCAGATAAAAAAGGTGCTGGGCCGTTGCTTAGAAGCCGGCTTTGGCTCTATCTGGTGATGGCCGTAATTGTCTTATTATGTATGGGTACGTTATCGATTTATTGGGCTTTTTATTTCGTTCAACAAAACCAAGCCGGTAATAAGAATGGTTCGGAATCGGCTATTGAAACCGTATCGGAAATTCAAACAACAGGCTCGGCGAAGCCGGTGCCGTTAAAGAAGCATCCTGAAAGCGTGGCTGAAAAATGGGTTTTGAAAGTAAAAGCCATTGAAAAAACATGGATGAAGGTTATAAATGATGGCCAAATTCCGAAAGAATATACTTTAAATCCGGATGATGTCTTAACCCTTGAGGCAGCCACCGGGTTTGATTTATTGATCGGTAATGCAAAAGGCCTTCAACTGGAGTTGAACGATAAACCCGTCAGGATATTGGGAAAGAGCGGCCAGGTGGTGTCTTTAAAGATCCCGTGATAAGGTAATAAGGATGAGAAGCGATCGACATAAAATACTTATTGACAGCGTCAAAAGGTTGTTGAGGCGGGAGGCAGCGTCGCATCTGATAAAAATTGTAAACAAGACGCATGCGGCTGATCTTTCGGTGGTTTTTCAGTCTTTATCACTCTCTGATCAGCGCAGGCTTTTTGACATGATCGAAGACATCGTGAAAAAAGGCGCCTTGTTTAGCGAGCTTTATGAAGATACGTTCTTAAACCTGATTGACGGTATGGAATTGGATGAGATCGCTGAAATCCTAGAGAGCATGCCGACCGACGATGTTGCAGATTTAATCGGGCGCCTTCCGGATGAAACATCCAACACCATTCTTGAAATGATGGAAAAAGAGGGCTCCGAAGAGGTTGAAGATCTGCTTCGTTACGATGATGATACCGCTGGTGGTATCATGGTGCCTGAATTTATTGCTTTGCGAGAAGATTCTACTGCCCGGGAAGCAATTCAGTCGCTCCAGGAAGAGCATCAAGATGTTGAGATGCCATTCTATCTTTACGTGGTGGATGAATATGGCAAATTAACCGGGGTATGTTCATTAAGACAGCTGGTGGTAGTGAATCCCGAGACACCTTTAAAGAACTTTATGGCAACTGACGTCTTTTCCGTTCATACCGATGTGGATCAAGAGGAAGTAGCCAAATTGGTTGCCCGTTATGATATTTTGGCTGTACCGGTGGTCGACGAATCCAACAAATTGGTAGGGATTGTAACCGTAGATGATGTTATTGACATTTTCAGGGAAGAGGCAACGGAAGATATATTGAAGATGGCCGGTGTGGGCGAAGAATTTGTTGAAACACAGTCTATTCTGAGAAGTTCCAGAATCAGAGTCCCCTGGTTATTGGCAAGTTGTATCGGCGGACTTATTGCCTTTTCAATCATCGAAAACTTTGAAGAGAGCGTAAAACAATTTGCCTATCTTGCAGCATTTATTCCGGTGATCATGGGCATGGGAGGAAACATCGGGACTCAGTCTTCAACTATCGTTGTCCGGGGACTTGCCACGGGTCGGTTGAGTATCTTAGACATATGGTCGGTTATGGCTAAGGAACTGTCTATCGGTTTAATTCTGGGGCTTATATATGGCTCTTTCATTGCTGTCGTAGCCCAATTGCACCATAGTACAGGAGCCGTCGCCGTTGCCGTGGGCCTTTCCGTAATCTGTTCCATGTCTGTAGCGGCATTGGTCGGTTCCATGGTACCGATGATCTTTGCAAGAATAAATATCGACCCTGCCGTGGCCACAGGTCCTTTTGTGACCACGGCAATTGATATTATTAGTGTCTTTTTCTATTTTAAAATTGCCACAACCCTCCTTGGTATTTAAACCAATGTCACCGATTTCCACACCGGCTATTATGCTCCGCCGTGTTGAGTATGGAGACTATGATCTCATCATTACCTTTTTTTCATTATATCGTGGAAAAATATCACTTATTGCAAAATCCGCTAAAAAGAGTACAAAGCGGTTTTCAGGTATCTTAGAACCATTTTCCGTCCTCCAGTTAGTTTATAGTGTAAGCCGCCGTAAAGGTTTGCCGGTACTTCAGGAAGCATCATTAATAAAGCCTTTTTCGAATATCAGGTTGGATATCAAAAAGATGGCATATGCCGGTTACATGGCGGAGTTGATCAATGAGTGGGTGGAAGAAAAGGTGGAACAGGCGTCGACGTATGCCCTTTTTCAATATGCATTGGAAGCACTCGATCAGAGTGACATGCATGAAGATGCGTTAAGCATTTTATTTCAGATGCGATTTATGGGGTTGTCCGGTTTTCGACCCAATTTAAATTACTGTAGTCTCTGCCGGACCCGTACGGAGAATATTCACCAACAACAGATTGTTTTTGATTTAACAAAAGGCGGGTTGGTTTGTGATAAATGCCTGTCTGCAGCGTCGAAACAGATCAGCTTATCCAAAGGGACCATAAAACAGCTTCTCTGGGTAGAACGGGGTGATTTAAGAAAGGCCACAAGAATTAGGTTCTCATCTCTGGCATTGCAAGAAGGCCTTGCTTTTTTAGAGGCTTTTGTACCGTTTCATTTGGGAAAGGAACCCAGAAGCCTTCAATTTTTGAAGCAATTGAGAAAGTAAAATACGAAATTCTCGTAATAAGTCATTATATAATGAACAAACGTTTCAAACAAATCCTGGAAATAAATCCAATTGAAACCTCATCCCCTTGCCGGATTGATATGGGAGGGACTCTTGATATCAGTACTTTTTATTATCCGCTGATGTATCTCTCACCGTGTACGTTTAATATGGCTATAGGATTAAGGACGCGGGTAAAACTTCTTCCTTACACCAAGAACCGTGTAAAAATATCATCTACCGGCTTTAACAGCGTTGAATATCCGTTGGCTGAGGCCCCCTTTGACCATCCGCTTGGGCTGATGTTTGCCATTGCCGCTTATTTTAGGGCAGAGGGCGTTCATATTTTGATTGATTCGGCATCACCACCGAGAAGTGCCCTGGGCGGATCATCCGTTGCGGCCGTGGCGCTGGTTGGCGCATTCTCAAAACTATCCGGACCTTCAGAACTGGTTCCCCCTTCCAGACAAAAGATTGCATTACTCGCTCAACATATTGAAACACTTGTGGCCGGGGCTCCCTGCGGTTTACAAGATCAACTCGCGGCGGTTTACGGCGGGGTCAACGCTTGGTACTGGCGGCCGGGGATTCGTGGTTCGGTGTTTGTGAAAAAGACCATTGTGAAAAAGAATCGCCACAAATCGATAGAAGATTGTCTCCTGCTGGCATATTGCGGCATACCGCATGAGTCATTGAATATTAACGACAAGTGGAGAAAACAGTTTATCTCTGGAAAATATCGGGGGTATTGGGAAGAGATCGTTGGTTTTACACATCGGTTTATAGCGGCCCTTTCAAATAACGATATTAGAAATGCATGTCACTGGATGAACAAGGAAACGGAGATTCGACGAAAGATGACACCTGATGTCCTGGATGATCTTGGAGATCAGCTGGTTGGTTCAGCACAAAACTGCAATTGTGGCGCACGATTTTCAGGAGCAGGAGGGGGTGGCTGTCTATGGGCAATTGGAGCCAAGAAGAATATAAAAACCTTAAAGAAGCAATGGGAAGACATATTATCGGAAAGGGATACCGCTTGTCTGCTTGAAGCCAAAATAGATGGGCGGGGACTCTTGTATCATTAAACACTTGAACAATGAGGTTCTGCTAAGCCTATGAGTTTTGCGGGAGGTGAATGAAATTTTATGTCCGATTCAATACGCCCCCAGATCCGGGAAAAAGTTGAAAAACTAAGGAAAATCCTTCATTGGAGTAATTATCGGTACTACGTCCTGGATGA
>JAUXEW010000251.1 GCA_030620375.1 Desulfobacteraceae bacterium
AACGGTTCTTCTCCAATTTAGTTGGAGAAGAGGGTCCAAGGATTCTAGGGGTCAAGGATTCAAGGGTGTGAAGTTAGACCGTATTTTTCTTCCTTTGGGAATTTTGCTGTTATGCTATATGTCTCTAAACAGAGTTCGTATGACTTTTGCCAGATTTCAAATTTTTGTAATTCTTTAGCATTTCACTCGAACCCTCGAACCCTTGAATCCTTGACCCCTATAATCCTTGGACCCTCTTCTCCAACTAAATTGGAGAAGAACCGTTTTTATTAACATGCAACCACTAACTGATCAACCGGCATACCGGCTATGACGTTTATTGCTGACTTCCATGTTCACTCAAAGTATTCACGGGCAACAGCCAAAAATCTTGACCTGGAACACTTATATATCGCCGCCCAAATAAAAGGGATTACGGTTGTCGGCACCGGCGACTTCACACATCCTGGATGGCTTTCGGAAATCAAGGAAAAGTTGGAACCCGCGGAACCCGGTCTATTTAAATTAAAAGAGAGCGTTTCTAAAATCTGTGACGATGCAGTCCCCCGATCTTGCAAAGCGGTTGTGAGATTCATTCTGGCAACCGAAATCAGTAATATTTACAAAAAAAACGATAGAACGCGAAAAAATCATAACCTGGTATTTCTCCCGGATTTAGCATCCGTCGAACAATTTAATAATAAGCTTGATGCCATCGGAAATCTAAAGTCCGACGGCCGCCCTATCCTTGGTTTAGATGCCAGAAACCTTCTGGAAATTCTGCTTGAAGTTACGGAAGAAGGCTTCCTGATTCCCGCACATATTTGGACACCGTGGTTTTCCCTGCTTGGCTCTAAATCCGGTTTCGATTCGATTAAAGACTGTTTCGATGATCTTACGCCTTATATATTTGCCGTTGAAACAGGCCTATCATCGGACCCGGCCATGAACCGGCGGGTTACCGATCTTGACGGTATTACCCTTGTATCCAATTCCGATGCCCATTCCCCTTTTAATCTCGGGAGAGAGGCAAACCGATTTAATACCGAATTAACCTATACATCCATAAAGTCCGCCATGAGCACCGGTGACCCCAAACGGTTTTTGGGGACCTTCGAATTCTACCCTGAAAAAGGAAAATATCACTTTGATGGACACAGAAAATGTAACATCTGTTATCATCCCAGGGAAAGCCTGGCCCACAACACGGTTTGCCCGGTCTGTAACAAACCATTGACCCTCGGTGTTCTATACCGTGTTGAAGAACTGGCGGATCGAGAAAACGGGATAAAACCGAATGCCGCCCATTCATTCGACAGCCTCGTCCCTCTATGCGATATCTTGTCCGAAATATACAAAGTCGGGCCAAAATCCAAAAAGGTAAGCACTAACTACGATACAGCCATCAAAAAGCTGGGGCCGGAGCTTAAAATTCTTCGAACACTATCGCCCGATGAGCTGGATCAATCCGGCATTCCGTTACTAGGAGAGGCGATCAAGCGGATGCGAAAGAAAGAGATTCACATATCACCCGGATATGACGGAGAATACGGAAGAGTCAAGATTTTTGACGAAGGGGAAAGAAGGCAATTGTTGGGGCAAAAATCCCTTTTTGTCTTTCCGGTTCAAAAACTAAAAGGGGAAAAGACCTTTTTCCGGAATTACCATCAGACTCCGGCATCTTCCCCACATCCCCACCCGTCCACAGCAGCCGTAGACCAGGCATTGCCGTTTGAACCGTCTATTGACATCATCGGAAGCCTCAATGAAGAACAACAAAAAGCGGTAACACATGAAGATGGTCCTTTATTGATTGTCGCCGGACCCGGTACCGGGAAGACCCTCACCCTTACGCATAAAATTGCATACCGCATCACCGAAAAAAACGCATCACCGAAAAATATTCTGGCCGTCACATTTACGAACAAGGCGGCACAGGAAATGAAAGAACGGTTGACGGCATTGCTCAAAACGGGAACGCCTTTCCCCCTGGTCACCACCTTTCATGCCTTCTGTTATAAAATATTGGCCGACGAAGCCGAAAAAAAGAACACCCCGGCAAAAACGGTCATAGATGATATAGACCAAAACCTCCTGCTATCCGAAGCTATCAGACAGATACAATCAAGCGGTGGTGAAATTTCCATAAAACCGGATATGGCGGGAAATTGGATTACTACCGCCAAGCAACAGATATTGGAACCGGATAATGACCACGGCGATATTGTGGACCAAAAATATGCCGGCGCATTTTCCCAAGTCTACCGCATCTATCAGGACCTCTTATCTTCTCAAGGCCTGATGGATTATGAAGATCTGATTATGCAGTCGGTAAAACTTCTTGAGAATAGTCGTGATGCCGGACAAAAGTACAGGGAAACCTATAGGTATATCTTTGTGGATGAATATCAGGATCTAAATCATGGGCAGTATCGAATTATCCGAGCCCTTTCTCCGTCCGGCAAAAATCTTTGTGTCATCGGAGATCCCGATCAATCCATCTATGGATTCAGGGGGTCGGATATTTTATATTTTAATCGATTTATGACCGATTTTCCGGATGCAATAAAAATTACCCTCACCCGGAATTACCGTTCCACGGAAACCATCCTTAAAGGGTCATATCAGATCATTCGAAAGCAACAATCCAAAACCAGTGAATCAAGGGTCTATTCCGGAATAAAAGGAGTAGAAACACTTAGCATTCTGGCATCTGCCACGGAAAAAAGTGAAGCTGTCGCCATCGGCAAAACAATTGAAAGAATGGTGGGGGGTACCGGATTTCACTCCTTTGATTTTAATAAATCGGGAGATTTGCAAGTAACAGTGGAAAGAGGATTTTCTGATTTTGCCATTTTATATCGAACCCAACATCAGAGCCACATCATTGCAGAGGTCCTTGAGAAAGCCAATATCCCGTATCAGTCGGCCAGCCGGAATTCCGTTTTTCTTCAAAAAGGAATCCGGGAATTGATGTCACTTTTTAAGCTCGTGGAAGGATGCGGTACCTTCTCGGATTTCGAAAGGATTATTCGAATACCCGGGACAGGTTTGGGCAATAAAACAACAACGTCATTTAAACACTGGTATTATCAACAACGGTGTTCGCTAAATGAGGCGCTGTCATACGTCAGGCGCTTCCCTATTTCGAGTATTAAAAAAGCCTCTCAGTTTAAATTAGATCGACTGATCGCCGGTCTTAACCGCCTCAAACAAGAATTGGAATATAAGCCTGTCGAAGATAAGTTGCAGCATTTAGCAAATACTCCCTTAGTTTTATCTACCCTTAATGCCAACAAAAATTCGGAAGATACGTTAAATCGCCTTTTAAAGATATCCGGAGATTATCAAGATGCATCGACGTTTTTAACTGCTGTTACGCTTCAAACCGATACGGATGCTTATGACCCAAAGGTTGAAAAAGTTTCCCTCATGACCATGCATGCGGCTAAAGGCCTGGAATTTCCCGTGGTTTTTATTGCCGGATGTGAAAAAGATTTTATCCCGTACATTCGATCAGAAGATAACACCGCGGATATGGAAGAAGAACGCCGGCTTTTTTATGTAGCCATGACCCGGGCAAAGGAACATCTGTATCTCACATGGTCTAAAAAAAGAAGAATATACGGGAGGATGGTTGAAAGAAAGCTCTCCCCGCTGGTGGATGAAATTGAAAAGCGATTGCTAAAATACGACTCATCATCTGCCGGGACGAAAAAACAAAAAGGACCAACCCAACAGGAATTGTTTTAGCTTGAACTATAATAGCGATCGTATAAAGAAAAGCAGGGCACAAAACGGCCCTGCTTTTCCGCCTTGAAGGCTCCCCAAATTTGCTTCAAGGTCACTTCCGGACTTGATTTTTATGGCTTCCCCGTGTGCCGTAATGAATTGCACGTGCACCGGGGAAGTTTTATTTTAAGCGCCATCTCAAACTCCCTTTTAAAATAATAACCGTTTGAGGCGTATGACCATCATCTGGTTTATAATATTGGTGTTGAAGTTGAGTGGCGCCTAAAAATGTCGTCTGTAATCACCCTGATTAACACCGCCAAAAAACGCTTTTGTTATATATGATGGTTTAGTAAAAAGTCAAAAAACGTCCTTTTTTGTCATTCCGGCGAAAGCCGGAATCCAGTGTTTTCAGAAACTTATGACTGACCTGGACCCCGGCTTCCGCCGGGGTGACGA
>JAUXEW010000092.1 GCA_030620375.1 Desulfobacteraceae bacterium
AATCCTTGACCCCTTGTACCCTCTGGGATCACACCTGTTCAATTGGAGATAACCCATATTTTGCCTTAATTAACACCAACTAATCGGGAGATGATCCATATGTTTTAACTCTATATTTATTGCCATAAACTGATAAAAATTGACAAACAAGAGACTAAAACCAAAATTGAGTTAATATTATAACAAATAAAGACCGAAAAATCAAAGCTGAGGCAGATGGATCAGCATTTTTCGTTTGAAAAAAGCGCCGTTATTGGGTATGATACCAACTTGGATGAGGGATTTTAAAGGACCCACCATATAAAACCCGGGAGGTTTAAAATGA
This sequence comes from Desulfobacteraceae bacterium, assembly GCA_030620375.1. Lineage (GTDB taxonomy): Bacteria > Desulfobacterota > Desulfobacteria > Desulfobacterales > UBA5616 > JAUXEW01. The sequence goes on from JAUXEW010000092.1 coordinate 326, forward strand.
CAACAATACATCCGATAAAATTAGGTTTTGTTACGAGTTACCTGATAGAGTCCCCAAAAGGAGCTGTATTAGTCGACGCCGGCTACGCGAAAAAAGAAAATCATTTATGGAAATTTTTACAGAAACAAAACATTGACCCTTCAGCGATCAAATTGATTGTTATTACACATGGGCATCTCGATCATGTGGGAAGCTTGAAAAAAATTAAGGAAAAAACCGGTGCGCCGGTATTAATTCACGAATCAGAAGGAAAGCTTTTAAAAGCCGGTGAAAGTCCCGCCGTTCATGTTACCATTAACTGGTTAAGCAAACTCATTTCCCCCGATAAAAAAATAAAAGTGATCCCGGTTGAACCGGATATCATGATCACCGATGACTTTCCCCTAGACGATTATGGTGTTAATGGAAAGGTAATTCATACACCCGGTCACACAGCGGGATCCTTAACCGTAATCGTGGACTCAAAATATGCCATAGTGGGTGATACGGCTATGAAATTTCCGATTTTATCCCGCTCATCTTATGAACCCATCGTTGCTGAAAACATTCAACAAGTATTTCAAAGCTGGCAGCGAATTATAGATGAGGGCGTGGAAACAATATATCCCGCACACGGTAAAGTTATCGGAATAGACGTCCTAAAAGACATTCTTTCCAACAGGGGGTGAGCGATATCAGCACTATCTCTTGCATCACCTTTTAAATAAAACTAACGCGTAATTTTCATGTAGTAAGATTTTGACAGATAAATTGCCGCCATCGGATTATGCCCCGTAACACGGTCCTTTACCGCCAAAACGGTTGTATATGCGTCCGCATATTTAAAAAATAAAGAATCATGCCCCACGCATAATCCTATCAAAATATTAAACTCGGTTTTTTCGTGATTCAGCAATTTGGCCTGAAAAATGGGATTGCACATGGCTTCATCAATCCCGGGCATCACCTTTTCCTCATCCTTAATATCGATGATATCCTTTAATACTCTGCCGGCTTTGCACATTACAGAAACCACATCAAACCCATGATTGTTGAATATTTCTTCCACAGTGGCGGCTTCATTTATCAACCCCGCACAAAAAGCCAGTCCCAGACGTTTATAGCCCATCTTTTTTGCGAATTCATAGATTTCCACAATGCGTGTTTTGGTGGGCTCCAAAACAAACGGATTCTCAATCCTATTTGCGTAACATTCTCCTTCTTGAATAGAAGCCTGCCGGGCAAACTCTTTTATTTCCGGAATATCATACTGCCCGAGCGTTTCGTCCAAAACCGCTTTGCGTGTTACGGTGGGACACCCCTTAGAGGCGATTCCATTTTCCGTAAAACAGATTCTATTTAAAAATTCAGTCTTGCAGGATGCGCATGCCGGATGCGTCTTATTTTTCTCTTCTTCCATCTTTATCTCCTTATGAATATCATTACCAGCAGGTTACAAATATTACAGGGTTTATGGGTTTTCTCAGCTAATTAGTGGTCATTCTTTCACCAGCAGGAATCTAAAAGTAAAAAATTGAGCGCCCGCTTTCGCGGGTATGACGAGGGAATGAGGTAAAAGCTCCCCGATCTATCACATGTTTAAGGTGCCAGCCATCCCTGCTTTTTAAGATCAAGGGCCAAATCGGTCATATTAAGACGCTCAAGGGTCTCTTCTTTTTGCAGGCCGGTTTCGGTATCCCATCCCCGAAGCTCATAAAACGCTTCCCGCATTTTCTCATATTTTTTCTTGTCTAATATATTCCCTCTAAAAGATACCGGCTCTTCCGTGGTACCGGGGACAATCATACGGGGATTTATGCTGGACATATCGACAGGTTCAGTAAAATTATATTCCTGCGGATAATCGTCCACCTTTGGTTTCCATCCCTCCCGGATTAGAATTGCCCGTTGAAGATTGAAAATTCGTTCCCCGTATAGCAGAAGGCCCGCCTCATCCGTATCGATTCCGGTAACGGCGGAAAATATCTTGCTTTCCAGGGCCGGGTCCCCCATGTGATCCGGTGTGTTAAAGGAATCCATGATCGGCCAGGCAGCTTCACATAACAACAGGCTGTCTTTAACCATGACCCGTTCCTGAATGATCTTGGCCGCCTGGGCTTTTCCGTCGTAAGTGGTCTGGTCCCAGGCCTTGTCATTTCCCATAAACCGGGTCATCTGTTCCCTGAAAACCGCGGCTGTGGTCGGGGACAGCTCCGGTTTGATCTGATGCAATAACCATCGGGCAATGGGATAACTGACTTCATGAAGTTGCGCAATGGGCTGCCTGCTCTCTAAAGCCCAGAGCAGTGCAGTGGTTATATATTCGCGAGGGCTATACCCGCTTCCCCCTCCGACACCTCCTACTCCCTCACCGAAATGGGCTTTTGCTTCTTCACCCAGTTTTTCTCCTACCCTTAGAAGACCTTCAGCCAAAATATCGCCGAACCCTTCCCGGCAGGCAATCATTTTTACCAATTGTTCGACAAACTCGCGGGTACCGATCTTCAACATCTCCAGCCCGGTATCTTTGTCGGAAAGATATCCCGTCCGGTAACAGTCCTGCAGCCAGGTGATGATATTGGCGATTTCCATAGTGCAAAAGCTATAATCATTGCAAATTCCCGTAGCATCTAAAGCCGGATCGATGGTCCCGCCTTCCCGCATGAGCGCCTCCGGCATATAAAACACTAAAGATTGACATTTTCGAACCTCTTCTCTTCCGTTTATGGTTCGATACAGCCCTCGAAAGCAATCCAAACCGCATTGATAGCAGGAGGCAGTTTTAACATATTTAATATGCTGCTTGGGAACCGGCATCCTTAAAGTCCCCCGTTTACTCAAATGGATGGTGTAGCGGTTCAGTTCCTTAAGCTCCTCTTTTCTTGCCACCAAGGGATTTCCCAAACCATAAACCGCAATGGCTTTAAGGTTTTTAGATCCCATAACGGCCCCAAATCCACCGGTTGCGGCGCCTTCCAAATCAGTTATCAGTGAAGCGGCCCGGCATTTATTCTCACCGGCCACACCGGTTGTCAAAAACCGCAGCTTTTCCCCGTGTTTTTCTTTTAACCGGTCCCGAACCGCATAGGCTCCCTTTCCCCATAAAAAACCGGCGTCTAAAATTTCAGCTTTTCCGTCGGTTATCCAAATATAACTGGGCTTTTCGGCACATCCGGTAACCACAATGCCGTCATATCCGGCCCGTTTTAAAGCCGGTCCGAAAAACCCGCCCATGTTTCCATAGCAAAAGCCTTCCGGCAACCTCATCGGGGACTTGCTCACCGCCTCGAACCTCGAAGCCCCTTGCGCACCAGTGGCGGTAAGCGGTCCATTCATAAGGATCAGGCAGTTTTCCGGATCAAAGGCGGCTGTTTCGGGTTTTACCATATCATAATATATCCGTGTGGCCACACCACGTCCCCCGAGGTAACGGTCCGCATAATCCATGGTACTGAGCTCAGATATTTTGGCGCTGCTCAGATCCACCTTAAGAATCTGTCCACACCACCCATAAATTTCAGATGCCATTTTTATCTCCTTTTATGTATGAAATTCTCCGGAAAAAGGGCGGCTGCCACGCTATGCCTTGCATAGCCGGCAAACTCGACAGCTGCACGAGTCAGGTAAAACAATAAAACTAATTAAAATCAAGGATTTTGTCTTAATTTGTACTCTACTTAAAAAAATGCTATACGCAAAATAAATAATCCTTGGCCCCTCTTCTCCAACTAAATTGGAGAATAACCAAATTTAAAAGGAGATGTTCAATGTCAGAACCGGTATTGCTCGTTGAAAAGAAAGATCAAATCGCCACCTTAACTTTGAATCGCCCCCGGTCCATGAACGCTTTGTCAGCAGAGTTGAGAACTGCCATCTCAACTGCATTCGACGATCTGATGGATGATCAATCAATCGGGGTTGTTATTATTACCGGCGCGGGTCGTGCTTTTTGTGCCGGACTTGATTTAAAAGAGCTGTCTGCCGGAAATAAGGGGCTCGACAAGCTGGGTGAGGAAAAAAATGATGACAGGAATCTTGCCACCCCATTTGAAAAATTTGATCGTCCTGTTATCGGCGCTATAAATGGAGCCGCCATCACCGGCGGGTTTGAGCTTGCGCTGGCATGTGACATCCTGATCGCATCGACGGAAGCCGGATTCGCCGATACTCACGCACGGGTAGGCATACTTCCGGGATCAGCACTCAGTCAAAAGCTGTCTCGATATATCGGGATCAGCCGGGCCAAGGAAGTTTCACTCACCGGAAATTTTATCGACGCGGACCAGGCCCTTGCATGGCACCTGGTTAATCGAATTGTAGAGCCGGATGAGCTTTTACCGACATGCCGGGCCCTTGCCAAAGATATCCTGTCCTGTCCACAAGACATGATCCGGAAATATAAACGATTGATTGATGAGGGATATGCGATGACTTATGCTGATAGCCTTAAGCTCGAAAGAAAAACGAACAGGGAGCATATAAAATCGGTTACACCGGAAAGCATTGCAAAACGCAGAGAGAATATATTAGAAAGAGGAAGAAAACAGAAAAGGTAAAGCATCCTGGCCCAGAGGACCAGATTTTTAAATTTTTAACAAACTACTCAATTGAGGTACGACCATAAGGAAATAGAAACCCATGGAAGAGCGTCTTGTATTGGAAGTTTTTTCTGATTATGTCTGACCCTGGTGTTACTTTAGTACCGGGCGTATTGAAAAACTTAAAAGAGAATACGGTGTCCACGTTAAGTGGGTCGCGTTTCCGCTTCATCCTGAGACTCCGGAAGAGGGACTAAATTTGGAAAACCTCTTTGCCGGGAGAAATATCGATTTGCAAGCCATACGGACCCGCTTGAAAATGACAGCCGATGAATTGAATCTCCCTTTAGGGGAACGAAACATCACCTATAATAGTCGCCGGGCAACAGAACTCGGCAAATGGGCCGAAGCATTGGGGAAAGGCGATACATATCATAATGACGTTTTTAGGGCTTACTTTGCCGACAGTCTTAATATTGCAGATGTAGAAATTTTAAAAGACATCTGCCGGAAGATAGGTTTAGATCCGACTGAAACCGAAAAAATTCTCGCTAAAAGGACTTATAAAAAGGCCGTAGATGATGATTGGGAATACGCTCTTCGTATGGGTATCTCGTCAGTCCCGACTTTCCTGGCCAACGGCAGGATGGTTGTAGGTGCCCAGCCCTATGGCATTCTGGAAAAGCTGGTAACCAGAGAAATTTTATGAAATTTCTTCGTGAAAGCTTCACAAACCTCCTTCGGTATCTACCGCAGTATCGGGCGCTTGCGGTAAAACATGACTGCTGCACACTCGATGCCTTTCATATCCGGCGAACTCGACGCTTGCAGGATTTGGGTAACGGGTTAATTGGCAATTTTGATATTTAAAAAAAATGACAGCACTGTTATCTCAAAAAGATATCCGGCAAATGACTTCACGATGGCTCCCCGCTTCCCAGCACAACCGTCATTTTCGGATTCATTCAGATACGACAGATTTTTTCCGCATTGATTATGGAGATGTGGTTACGCTCGGTGAAAACTCCTATCTTATTCGTCACAATGCAAAAGAAGGGCGGTTCGGACTTGATGATGAAATCAAATTCTGGGTAAAACGGGCTATTGATCTTCAAACCGGAAACCTGAAAATCATAAAGCTCGTCTTTCATGAAAAATTTACGTCTCATATAGGAAACATCGAATTTCAGTGTTTTCGAAGTCCTAAAAAAGAGGCCCGCATATTGGACTTGGTGGCTGATCATGATAATTTTATGCATGGCTATTCTATTGAAGACGAAAGTGGCAACATTGTCCGGGTGATTGATTTTATCTATGGAAAATCCTTACACGCTTACATTGGAAATTTACAGATAGATCACCAAACTTATTTTTATGATCTGTTTCCTGAGATTCTGGAAAATTTTATGGAGTGTGTCGAGGCGGTTGGATTTCTTCACGCACATGGTGAAAAACACGGAGACATAAGACGTGATCACATTTACTTGGACCGGGATAATCAAAAATATCGCTGGATTGATTTTGATTTCAATTATTGGCAAAAAGAGAATATATACAGTTATGACCTGTTCGGATTGGGCAATATTTTGATATTTCTGGTCGGTATGGGCGATGTGCTGATACAAAATCTTAAGAAAAAGAATCCCCATGCTTTAAATGCCTTAAGTGAAGAAGATCTGAATATCGTATTTAATAACCGGGTTGCCAATCTTAAAAAGATTTATCCTTATTTGCCTGAATCATTAAACCGAATACTAATGCATTTTTCCAAGGGAGCAAAATGGTATTATGAAAACACCATACAACTGCTGAATGATTTAGGTGAAGTTAAGAATATGTAAGGGTGCACGCAAGTGCCGCAACGTTTTAGTTTTATCCCGGTGCAAAGCAGCGACCTTTTTTAAAACAATAAAATATCAAAAAAATAGTGTGTTAGGGGAAAATATATGACCAATGAACGACTGCTTTTCAATAAAAACATCTTGGTTGCAGTAGACGAATCGGAAAGTGGCCGCCGGGCGGTTTCCTATGTGGGGCAAATTCTCGGTGGGATGACCGGTTTTAAGATTATAATTTTGAATGTAATTCATGAACCGGATGAAGACTACTTTCAAGAATCTTTAGAAAAAGAAGCCTGGCTCGCTCAACACAAACTGAAAGCTGATGCCATGTTGAACGACCATCGACAGTTATTAATCAAAGAAGGCTTTGAGCCAAACAATATAGTAGTTCGTTCCATAATCCTGGACTGCCCATCCATCGCAGATTGCATCTTAACAGAACTGGAAAAAATGGGATGCAGTACGATTGTCGTCGGCAGGAAAGGGGTTTCAAGAAAGGAGGAATTTCTTTTTGGAAGTGTCTCAAACAAGATCATACACCATGCTCATGATTGTACCGTATGGGTCGTAGAGTAAACCACAACCCGCAGGCGATCAGGGGGGCCGGAATTTCAAATCCGGATTAAAGAAGAAAAGGGAATGGATTTAAGAAAACACCAATAAATTGTAAATGGGATTGTAAACCGATATGAATCGATTAGAGAAAGGGTATATCCAAATTTATACGGGGAAAGGTAAAGGTAAAACCACCGCGGCATTGGGCCAGGCGCTACGAGCGGCGGGAGGCGGATTAAAAACCTTTATCGTCCAGTTTATGAAAGATTTTCCTTATGGAGAGATTAAGAGTCTGCAGGGATTGGAAAATTGGATTGAATTGCAGCAATACGGGAATGACGGTTTTGTCCTAAAAAAACAACCACCGGGCAAGAAAGATTTACAGGTTGCCCGGCAGGCGTTACGCAGTGCCCAAGAAGCGATGTTAAGCGGACAATACGACATTGTTATCCTGGATGAGATATGTGTTGCTCTCCATTTTGAATTATTAAAAACAGCAGACGTTGTTTCTTTCATGGAAGACAAACCGGAACCCGTTGAACTGATTCTCACCGGCCGCTATTGCCCGCAGGAACTGATAAAAAAAGCGGATCTGGTTACAGACATGAAAGAAATTAAGCATTACTATTCAAAAGGCGTTATAGCCAGAAAGGGCATAGAATCCTGACATCAGAGTGTGACGCAAAATATGATTGGGTCATGGGGTCGTCTTTAATGCGCCATCAGATCACCCATTTCGCTTCGTTTGGGACGAAAGCCGAAAGTTGAGTTAAGGATAAAATTATGAAGGAAGCGATGTTTTATCAATCCCTGGACGAAAATAGTGTGCAATGCCAACTATGTAGCCACCATTGCAAGATTCAGGAAGACAAAAGAGGGATTTGCGGTGTACGGGAAAACCGCGGCGGAAAGCTTTACAGCCTCGTATACGGTAAAATCATTGCCGAGCATATTGATCCCATAGAGAAAAAACCGCTATTTAATTTCCTACCCGGGTCAAGGGCGTTCTCCATTGGGACGGTGGGTTGCAACTTCCACTGTAAACACTGTCAGAATTCTGATATCTCTCAATACCCCAATGAACACGGAGGTGAGGTCATAGGGCAAGATCGTAACCCCAATCAGATTGTGACAGCCGCAAAAGCTTCCGACTGCGAAACCATCGCCTACACATACACCGAACCGACTATTTTTTACGAGTTTGCTTATGACACCGCTGTCCTGGCTCGAAAGGAAGGAATAAAGAATGTATTGGTGAGTAATGGCTATATGAGCGCCGAAGCTGCACGGCAGATGGCACCGTATTTAGGTGCTATTAACATCGACTTAAAGGCATTTACTGACGAATCATACAAGAATGTTTGCGGAGCGCGTCTCAATCCTGTGTTAGAAACGATCCGCCTGATGAAAGAGCTTGATATATGGGTGGAGGTGACAACCCTCATCATTCCCGGCTTAAATGATGATGAAAAGGAATTGCGTAGCATTGCTAAATTTGTTAAAAGTATTGGATCTGAAGTGCCATGGCATGTAACCGCATTTTACCCGGCATATAAGATGATGCATCTTCCCCGGACTCCGGTGGCGGCACTTCGGCGCGCTCGAGAAATCGGCATCGAAGAAGGGCTTCGTTATGTATACAACGGCAACATTCCCGGTGAAGCAGGTGAGAACACATATTGCTATGCGTGCGGCGCCGAGGTCATTTCACGCTCCGGGGCGGCATTCATGCAAAACCGTTTGCGAAAAGGAAAGTGTCCTGAGTGCGAAGCTTTAATTGACGGGGTAGGTATGTGATCCAAAAGAGCGAGAACACCGGCATTGATCGCATTTAATAAAAAAATCATGAAGGGGGGGGGAAATCTATGTTAGTTAAAAACTGGATGAGCTCAACGGTTATTAGCATTAATGCAAATGATTCCATTAAAGAGGCCATTACGTTATTAAGAAAATACGAAATCCGGATGCTGCCTGTAATTGATAACGATAAACTCGTGGGGGTTATCACAGACCGGGATGTAAAAAAAGCCACCGGCTTAGATTGTGTTGAAACAGAGCATCTGGACCCGGGCTTCACTATAAAAAAAGTGAGCCGTATCATGACAGGGGAGCCGATTACCGTCCCGCCCGAATATACGG
>JAUXEW010000157.1 GCA_030620375.1 Desulfobacteraceae bacterium
CTTGATGTTTGAGAGATGATCCATTATAATGTTTAGAAACTATTTGAAGCCTCCCCGCAGCAAGCTACGGGGAATGCGCTCGCATTGCTTGTTCAAAACCTTTTGACGCAACATGTTGTAAAGGAGGCCATTTGATGTTTCGAGAAGATTTTTGTACCGTTTGCGGGGATTGCCTGATCTGGTGTCCTTATATTGAGATCGGAGAAGAAGAGAGCAAGAAGGAATTCCAGAAGCTGATCAACGGAAAACCCTCACGCATAGTTTCCGAATGTGTTTCCTGCATGGGTTGCAACGAGATATGCCCGGAAAAGGCCAACCCGTTTTCCCTTATCGTCAAAAGACAAGAAGAGCAGAATGAGGCCGCTCGCTTCGAAAAAGCCAAAATCAATATGGAGGGTGCATACAGTATGCCTTCAGAGATCCAAAAGGGGGCTGAAGACGGACCTGTCATAGATATTTGCACGGTCTACCCCATTATACCCGGTCTTTTCGAAGGTGTTCTCTTTGAAGGTGCAACTTTTATAAAGGGAGGGGACTATTTCTGTGGAATCGGGTTTTACCATATCGGTATGCCAAGCCGGGTTGAGAAAAACGCTGCCTCCGTTGTAAAAAATGTTTCCCAAACGGGTGCCAAGGAGGTGATATGCTATCACGATGACTGCTATACTTTATTCAAGGCCATAGCACCGGAATTGGGGATCAAGGTTCCTTTTCGCCCCGTCTCATGGCCGGAATTTCTTTACCGCCGGTTGAAGGCGCTTGAGGACCGGATACATCCCATCGACAAAGCCGTCGCATACCAAAGGCCCTGTTCTTCTCGCTATACACCCGATAAGGACGCTTACGTGGATGATATCTTTGATCTTATCGGGGCCAGAAAACCGTCGCGTTCTTATGAAAAGACCCAGTCCCTGTGCTGTGGCGGTTCAATCGTACCGCGAAACTGGGAAGCCGCAAACCAGATCAAGCACAAAAATTTAGAAGACGCAACGGCAGCAGGGGCCGAGATAATAGTAACCCTCTGCCCCCTTTGTTTTGCCAATCTCAGGAAAAGGGCTCCCGAGCATAACCTTTCTGTCATGGCCATAAGCGATCTGTGCCGCGCAGCTCTTGGAGAGGTAAAGATTGAATGAGCTTAGAAGCGGTTTAAGGCGTTCCGCCATCCACTCGAATAATGGCGCCCGTAGTAAAACCGGTTGCCTCGCTGGCCAAATAAAGCGCCGTGCTTACAATTTCTTCCGGCTCACCAGCGCGTTGTAAAGCAAAGGTAGCTTTGGCTCGAGCAGTGAACTCCTCAGACCTGGACCAACCTCTTGATACGTCGGTGTGAAACGGACCGCACATGATGCAATTCACACGGACCTTGGGGCCGTATTCATACGCGAATGCTTTTGTTATAGCGTTCAATGCCGCCTTTGAACCGGCATAAGGAGCAATGTCAGCCGTCGGATTCACTGAGGCAGTACTGCTGATATTAATAATGGAGCCTCCATCTCCGGCAGCCATACGGCTTCCCACCAATGCCGACAGACGAAAAGGCCCCTTGAAATTGACACTCATGACTTTGTCAAACAATGCTTCACTGGTTTCCAACAGTGAGGGCGCAAGAGGGGACATACCCGCGTTGTTGATCAATACATCCACCCGTCCGAAATGGTCGTAGACGGCATCCACCAATCCCTCAAGCCTTTCCCAATATCCTACATGGCAGGCGTATACGAACGCTTTCCTGCCCAATGCCTCCACTTCCGCCGCTGCCTTTCTGCAAGCCTCAATTTTACGACTGGTAATCGCAATATCCGCACCCTGTTCCGCAAAACCCAAAACCATGGCACGGCCAAGTCCCCGGCTGCCACCGGTAATGAGCACTACTTTTCCGGTCATGTCCAATAAATTTTTCATGATATACGTCTCTCTTTTTAATCCAAAAGCTCAAGTGCCCGATCAATTAACGTGTTTATTGAATATTTTAATTCCTCCCAGAGTGGATCAGGGCGTTTACCCCGTCTGTGAAGGCTAAGGTTAAACCCTGAAATAATGGCAAACTTATAGGCTGCCAGGGCTCTAAACCAGCGTATATCCGGCAGAGGTGACCCATGTGCGGCTATATACTGATTAACTAAGGTGTCCGGATCCAGAAACATTTTTCTCTCATAACCTTGAGTTGACCATGCGATGGGATCACTGAAGGTGGCAACCCATCCTACGTCGTTTAATGTCGCACCCACCCCCACAAGCTCCCAATCAATCACGGCAAGGAGATTCCCCTCAAAAGAACAAAACAGATTAGAAAGCTGATAATCTCCATGGAAAACCCCGATCGGAGTTTCCGCCGGCAGTTTGTCTAATAGTTTCCGGCGGACCTCGGGTGCCTTTGCCAGGCGTTCGGGATCTGCCGAACGTTCATAAAACCGGTCCCAGCGTGTCACGTCCAGCTCAAAGGGAATCGCCGGGCCTAAGCCGGGGGTTTTCTTTTCCCAGTCAACCTTGTGAATCCCTGCCAGAGCCGTCATTATTTGTTTCCCTAAATCATACAACTTCTCGTCAGAAAGTTTATTCCCCCATCCATCAAGCTCAAGACGCAGGATATCTCCTTCTAACTTAGGAACAATAAAATATGGCCTGCCGAACCACTTAAGATCGTCGCCGGACCATTTTACGGAACAATGGGGCACATCGGTCTCATCCAGTGCGTTAAGAATGATCGCTTGCCGTAAGACATCTGCGGTCCCTTTCCATTGAACGTTGGGTGGCGGCAACCTGAGATACCATGATTCCGGTTTCCCTTTTGATTGAACGGTGAAACCGTATGAAAACCCCGCATGACCGGGCATTTTATGAGTATCAGTGATCAAAGCCGCGTCATCCTCATACTTGGCCCGACAGAATTTTACTAATCGTTGTTTAAGCTCATCGAGTTCCATCAGCTGTTCTCCTTTTCGCCCTAATTTTAAAGGATGACACCCGCTTTTAGATTCGCTAAACCCGCAACAAGCTACGGAGAATGCACTCGCCATTGCAGATTAATCCAAATCTGAACGCCAATTCCGCATTTTTATTTGTTTTAAAAAAAAGCAGGGCTATATGGTTCAGGACTTGCTGTACTTCTCGACAAGTTTTTTTCTTTGAAGCTTGCCGATGGCGGTTCTTGGCAGTTCATCCACAAAAACAACCGCCCGGGGTCGTTTAAAAGAAGCCAGTTTGTCTTTCGAATATTCAATGATCTCCGCTTCAGTTGTTACCTGATCTTTTTTTAATACCGCAACCGCGTAGGGTACCTGGCCCCACTCTTCATCCGATACGCCGATAACTGCAACTTCATCGATTTTCGGATGAGAACTCAATACTTCTTCTACTTCTATTGGTGAAATATTCTCTCCCCCACGAATAATCACATCATCAGCCCTGCCGGTACGATAGAGATAGCCTTCCTCGTCCATCCATCCTATATCCGAGGTTCGCAACCATCCGTCCGGCGTAAAAGCCTGCTTTGTTTTTTCCTCATCGCGCCAATAACCGCTCATAATGCGTGACCCTCTTGCCACGATTTCACCGATTTCATCAGGCGGCAAAGGATCGCCGTCTTCATTAACAATCCTTATCTCAACATCCGGCAAAGGCTTGCCGATTGAGGAAGCCAGCCGTTTGAGCTTCTTCTCTTTTTCGGCTTCCGTCCCTTCTATCTGATGGTCCTCCGGACTCAACATGGTAATGGTAGAACCGGTCTCGGTTTGTCCGAATGCGTTAATAAAGCTCACGCCCGGGAAAAGTTCGATGGCCTTTTTGATGACCGAAAACGGCATGGCGGCCGCGCCATAAGTAATGATGTCAAGGCTGGAAAGATCGTAGTCGGATAAGTTTTCAAAATCAACGATCTTCTTAAGCATGGTCGGGACCAGCATCGCCCGATTAATCCGTTCTGCCTGAACCGTGTCGAGCCACTCTTTGACCTCAAACTGCCGCATTAGAACCAAGGTTCGACCCCCGTAAACCCCGGCAAGCATCCCCTGTATTCCGGCCACGTGATATAACGGTACCGTCATAATATTTTTTTCTTCAATCTCCGGATCGGCCGGCGTTACGTTATCCAGAATGTAAGAACCAAAGCTTTCATGTGTCAATGGAACGGCCTTGGGACGTCCGGTAGTACCGGAAGTAAACATGAGAATTGTGATTTCTTCATCCTCGATTTCCGAAAAAAATTCCTCATCCGAGTCTGAAGCAATCATGTCGTAATAGTTCAACATATCGTCGCATGGACCGTCGATAGAGATGCACCGCTCAAGATTTGGCAGGTTGGGCCTTAATGCTTTAACCATGTCAATATATCTTTCCCCAACAAAAAGAAATCTTGTCTCTGATGCCGCCAGCATATATTCCAATTCATCGGCCGTGGCCCTGAAATTCAATGGGACCAAAATCGCCCCTGTCTTGGCCACGGCAAAATAAGTCTCTATATATCGAGGACAATTCACGCTTAACATCCCGACCCGGTCTCCCTTTTTTATGCCCAATCCCTCCAATGCGAACGCCAGGCTATTAATATGCGTGCCGGCTTCCATGTAGCTTAATCTTTCTCCTTCAAAGACCATGAAATCCCGATCAGGACAAATGGCAGCCGCAACCGTTAAAAAGTCAGTAGTGTTCATTTTTTCATCCCACCTTTTCAAGTTATGGTTTCGATTTGAATTGCAATAACGAGCGCATTCCCCGTAGCTTGCAGCGGGGAGCTTCAATTCCTTTTCTGAAGCCTTACGGAAGAACTCTCCGTTTTTCAAAAACGTTAGCCCACTTTTCCGGTTTATCCGGCCTGGGTTTATCCCGGTCAACGTACCGAATTTTTTAAAACCATAACCGGTAAGCAAGTCTTTTTTCCAAATTTAATCCATCTGACAGGCTTAATTCCATTCCCCTTATCACGGCTTGTTTGGCAAGCTCAACGGCTTTGGTGTCCTGGGCAACAATTTTCAGGGCCAGCTCTTCAGCAGCAAGTAAAAGCCGATCCTTTGGCACCACCTGATTCACCATTCCGGTTTTAAGTGCCTCCGAGGCATCTATCCAACGATTGGTGAGTATCATTTCAAGGGCCGTGCCGGGCCCAACGACTCTGGGCACGGTCTGTGTTCCCCCGGCGGCAGGTATCATTCCCAGCCCCATTTCCGGCAGCCCGAATTTAGCATCCTCCGAGGCAATTCGGATATCGCAGCACAGGGCAATTTCTATACCCGAACCTAATACATATCCATGAACAGCGGCAATAAGCGGTTGGGGAAGACTTATAAAAAGCCCCCAGAGATCACGGTCAAAACGAACCTCTCGGGCCGCGGTCGGTGGCGGTGCCGTCAGGAATTCGCTTAAATCCGCCCCCGCACAAAAGGCCTTTTCGCCCGCCCCCTTAAAAATGACAACCCGAACCTCGCTATCGTCCCGAACGGCGCTTAGGACTTCAAACATGTCATCCCGCATTTGGACGTTATGAATGTTTAAGACCTCGGGCCGATTCAGTGTGACATGGCCGATATGATCCCGTTTTTCAAATATCAGTGTTTCAAATCCGTTCATTTTCCCTCAAAGTGGGGATTTCTCTTTTCGCGAAAGGCCGTAATTCCCTCTGTTCGGTCCTCCGTCGTATGAAGCAAAAAATAAAGATCCGCTTCCAGCCGAAGCCCTTGTTCCAGCGTCATATCCATTCCCTTATGAATGGCCTCTTTGGCATACCTTAAAGCGATCGGACCCTTTCCCGCCATGTCTCGAGCTGTTTTAAGAACGGTTGGCATGAGGTCATCAGGAGAAACCACATCATTTACCAGACCGATTCTAAGGGCTTCTCTTGCATTTATACATTCACCACCAAGGATCATCTCCAACGCCTTGCTGCGCCCAACCAGGCGGGCAAGTCGCTGAGTTCCTCCATCCCATGGAATCTCACCGTTTGAGACATGCGGCATGGCGAAGTTTGCTGATTCAGAAGAAATTCTCAGGTCACAGGCCAGAACCAATTCCAAACCCTGGCCAAAGGCATCTCCGTTAATGGCTGCAATAACCGGTCGGTCAAAAGAGCCGATAATGGATGCGGTCTGAAGCCGTGCAATAAATTCTTCCCGGTTCTCACATGAAGCATATTCTTCGGCTGCAGTACCGATGGAAAAGACTTTTTTACCTCCGGACGTAAGGATAAGAACACTGATTTCACTATTATAGCCGACGTCTTCTCTGATCTTAAAAACCGCTGCAGCCGTCTGTGCGGTAATTGCATTATTTCGATCCGGCCGATTAAGACTGATAATACCGATGGGTCCGTCTTTCTTAAAAGTGACAACATTGTCATTCATGGTAATACCCTTTTTTCGAACTGTTCATGGGGATCAGGGGTCGAGGTCAAAAGGCTGCGTCAATTGGTTTTGAAATGCATTCTAAGAGGTTATTCGATTTTTACTAAAAATTCAACCTGAAAAAATTATACATCTTTAAAAATATTGAAGCCTCCCCTCAGCAAGCTACGGGAAATGTGCTCGCATTGCTTGTTCAGTTACCGCCTTTTAAGGACTTGATATTATTTTAAGGTGCGAAACTTGAGTCAAATATTTAAACATTTCTAAGTAAACTACCACCCGCATAGCGGGTGGCTTTTTTTCCCCGCAAAGCGGGAAAAAAGGGGGGGGGCACGCCAGTGCCTCAAAGTTTCAGTTTTATCCCGGAGCGAAGCACCGGGGGTTTTTAAAACAAATGAATC
>JAUXEW010000014.1 GCA_030620375.1 Desulfobacteraceae bacterium
CCGACTTACGCCAGTGCCTCAAAGTTTCAGTTTTATCCCGGTGCAAAACACCGGGTTTTTTTAAAACAAATAATAGCAAAAAAAAATTTCAGGCCCATTATAACGGCTATATGATGTCGGCGATTCGATCCAGCAAAATATGGGCCACCTCATCTTTTTTCATTAAGGGCAAAGGTTCTTTTGAACCGTCCTTGTAAAATATCGTCACTTGATTGGTCTCTGCCTGAAAGCCGGAAGTTGGACTTCCCACCAGGTTTCCTATAATAATATCAAGATTTTTTTCTTTAAGCTTTTGCCCCGCATGTTCTTCCAGTCTCTCGGTTTCAGCGGCAAAACCGACCAGAAATTGGGTCGTCTTTTTTGCCCCCAGCTCTTTTAAGATATCTTGATTCCGGGTCAGATCAAGCACCAACTCCTCCTTTACCTTCTTTATCTTTTGCGAGGCTTGAGCTTTTGGCCGGTAATCGGAAACAGCTGCCGTCATTATCATAATGTCGATATCCTTCATATTACTGAAAACCGTTTCCGCCATTTCCTGAGCGGTCTCCACTTTTATTACTTCAATATTAAAGGGGGTTGGCAGATCAACAGGGCCGGATACCATTACAACATCCGCCCCTCTTTGTTCGGCGGCCCGTGCTATGGCATATCCCATTTTTCCGGATGACGGGTTGCTGATGAATCGAACCGGGTCTATCGGTTCTCGGGTAGGGCCTGCCGTTACCAAGATTTTTTTTCCCTTAAGATCTTTTGGTGTAAGACAGGCTTTGAGCCTGTCCAGAATGAATTCAGGCTCAGGAAGTCGCCCGGGCCCTTCAGTGCCGCATGCCAGCTCACCGGCCGCCGGTTCCAGGACGATCACGCCATCGGTTTTTATGGTTTGGATATTTCGCTGCATTGGTGGGCTTAAATACATATTCGTGTTCATAGAGGGACAAACCAATACAGGCGTTGTTACGGCAAGCAAAAACGTACTTAAGGCATCGTCGGCAATCCCGCCGGCCAGCTTACCGATAATGTTGGCAGTGGCAGGGGCAATGACTACGGCATCCGCCTCCTCAGCCCATTGAATATGACTGATGGTGGCATCATCGCCGTTTTCAAACAGGTTTATGCACACCGGGTGTCCGGATAGCGCCTCAAACGTCACCGGTCCAACGAACCATTGTGCATTTTCCGTCATAATGACCCTTACATTCGCCGCTTCTTTTTTTAATCGTCTTAACAGCTCAACGCTCTTATATGCCGCGATTCCACCGCATACCCCAAGCACGATATTTTTGTTCTTCAGTTCGATTTTCATGGGAAAACCATGCTCCGCATAATTGTTCTTATGTTAAGGTTGAAAATTTTGATTTCGATGCGGGCTATTCCCTTCCGTTCACCCGCCGGTCATAGGTTCCATCCTACTTAGTGTCCATCCAGAAATAAAGATTTTTGTTCAAGATCAAGGCATGCGAAAAAAATAACCGGAGGCATATGTTTGATATTCCGAGAAATATTTTTTTTGCATAACGATGAGATTGGGCAAAAAGACCATTTCTGGATGGGCACTACTTAAATAATCCTGATTCCCCCTCATAAGCAGTCGGCGCCACACCGATTTCAACATGCGTATTGAAATCTCTCTCAGTGATACTGATTACACACCACCGATTGGTTTTTTTAAACAACAAAAAGGTGCTGGTCCGGGGAGATTTAAACGACGAAATCGCCTTCCAGTTGTCTTTTTCCATATTGGTCTGGAAAAAGGAAATCAAGGAATTCCGCTTTACCCTGCCGTTTAGGACTAAAATCCCGGTTGCAAAACCCGAGGTCTGAACAATATAGGTTGATTTATCATCTGCCTTTAGCGCTGCGGGAACCAAAACATCCCCGAAATCATAATATTGGGGCAAATTTTCATTTTTTATGGGGGATGTTGAATGAGAAGCAGGCCCGGTCGAATTTAAAACCGATGAGCCGGCACAACCAAAAAGAAAAAGGGAGAATGCGATCAATATCCCGACAACTGTTAAAATTCTTTTTCTCTGCTGCCCTCCATTCATTTTAACGCCTCCTTCTTTCTTTTCAAATTTTGTATTTCGGTACCTTAGGGCTCATTTGATAATATCGAAACTCAAGATCGATCCACTTCCGGTAAAGGCGACTTAAATCCTTAACCGCCCCTCCATTTTTTTGACTTAGCTTTCCCTTAATTGCAGCAAGCTCCGATTTCAGATCCTTTTGTTCCGGATCTTGTTTAAGGAGGTATGCGTAAATTTCAGCTGCTTTTTTTAAATGGCCCTGATCGATAAGTATGCGAGCAACGGTTTTGGTTTTAAAAACGTTGTCTAAATTCATTTGGATTTTCCGGAAGAATCATTTATCTTAACCACAACCTCATCCTTGCCAATCATTCCCAATTCTTGTCTTGCAACGTTCTCGATATATTGGAGATCGTTTTTCAACCGGTCAATCTCTCGATACAATAACAAATTATCTTGTGCCCGCTTATCATTTTTTTCTATTAAGCGGTCCCTTTCCATTTTTAGCAGCCGCAGATCGGCCAGTCCACTGTCACCGAACAGGATAAACAAAAGCATGGAAAACATCAATAAAATTGCCAAAGAAAACAGAATTTTTTCCCTGGAGCTCACGATTCTGGCATTCCTTTTAGGGCTATATTATAAATCGTTTTAAATTCCGGATGTTTGATCAAAAAAGAATACATCCCGTAAAAAATTAACCCGGTCATCATACTGATCAACAGCCCGAGAAAAAGAAAATAGCTGGATCCGGTTTCCGTGGGGATGGTATATTGTGAAACAATTTGAACCACAGCTCCCATCATCAAAGCCCCCACAACCGTTTTAGCCACCGATGGCGCCATATTTTTCCATTCAATTTCGCCGAGTCTTGCCTTTAGCATCCGGGAAAGGAGATAAAAATTCAACATTGAAGAAATCGACGCCGCCAGTGCGATTCCGCTATGACCCAACGGAATCATAAGCATGCTACCCAGTATAATATTAGCAAATACGGATACAACGGCTGCTTTCACAGGCGTTTTTGTATCCTGAATCGCATAATACGTCGAAATAACGACACGAATGGCTGAAAACGCCCAAATACCAATACCATAATATAAAAGTGCACATGCAGTCAATCTAGAGGCCCCGACATCAAATTCCCCCCTTTGGAACAACAGGGTTACAATGGGCTCCCTTAATACGATAAGTCCCACCATGGCCGGCACCGTGACGTAAAAAACCAACTTTAAAGCATAGCAAAATGTTTCTTTAACTGCGACAAAATCCTTTTCCACCGCCTGGCGGGAAAGAACCGGCAATACGGCTGTTGATATGGCAACGGCAAAGATGCCTAACGGAAATTGAACCAGGCGGTCCGCATAATATAAATAGGAGACACTGCCTTCACGCAAAAAAGATGCTAGAAACGTCCCGACAAGAATATTTATTTGATAAACGGCGGCGCCGAATACCATCGGGAGCATCAGTGTTCCTACTTTTTTTATTCCAGCGTGATAAACACGAACCCGATTTAACAAATATATTCCTTTTTTTATCAAAAACGGTACTTGAAGTGCAAGCTGTAAAACTCCGCCGATAATCACACCTGCGGCAAGGCCGACAATCGGATCCTTCATATGGGGTGAAATCCACAGCATCCCTCCGATCATGGCGATATTGAGCAAAACAGGGGCAAGGGCAGGAGCGACAAAATGATCGAGAGCATTCAGAATCCCCATACATAACGCCACAAGCCCAATAAAAAATATGTATGGAAACATAATTTGGGTTAACATAATGGTCAGGGACAACTTTTCCGGATGATCAAGGAATCCCGGCGCCAATAAACGGATAATGACCGGGGATAATAAAATCCCTATTAGTGAAACAAGGACCAAAATTACAGATAAAAGCTTTAAGGCCGAACTGGCAAAACGAATTGCCTCTTGTTTGCCGTTTCTAACCAGTTGTTCGGTAAATACGGAAACAAAGGCCATGCTCAAAGATCCTTCGGCAAAAAGCCTTCTGAGCAAGTTCGGAATCCTGAAAGCCACAAAAAATGCGTCTGAAGTAAAACCGGCACCAAAAAACCGGGCAATCAACACATCCCGGATAAAGCCCAATATCCGGCTCAATAGTGTTGATACACCGACAACACCGGCAGCTTTCGTTAAACGGACATTTTCGGTCATGGTATGGTTAATCCGTTAACACTCTCAAGGAAACGTCAGGGTAACCGTTAATTTCGTGCTTGCGTGAAAAAAAATATTAGCTCTCATCAGGATGGTTTCGTAAAAATTCAAGAAACGTCCTTTTTTGTCATTCCGGCGAAGGCTGGGCACGTAGTGAAGCTTTTTGCGCTATCCAGTGTTTTCAGAAACTTATGACTGACCTGGACCCCGGCTTTCGCCGGGGTGACGACTTTTTACGAGACCATCAATTGGATATCAAAATTACTTGACAAGGCGATATCAAGTATATATACACGGATGGCTTATAAAACTACATGAAAGGATTATATCAATTTGGCTAATCATAAATCTGCATTGAAACGCTCGCGTCAGAATGAAATCAGGCGTCTGCGAAACAAAGCGGTTAAAACCAGGGTTAAAACCATCGTTAAAAATGTACGGCTGGCCATAAATGAAAATTCAACCGAAGCAGCCGCCCAACAACTAGAAGCCGCCAAATCCGCTATTGATAAAGCCGCAAAAAAGGGGGTCATCAGCAAAAAAACCGCTGCTCGAAAAGTATCCCGCCTCGCGAGACATGTGAATAAAATCAATGCGTAAAGCTTTTATGCCGTTGTTGAACCGGCATGGTTATGAAACCGTTGCAAAATACCACTTTTCCCCCAATTTCTGTTTCGGTTCAAAATCCCCACGTTAAGCGTTGAAAAGCATTCTCAGCAATCTCTTTTGAAATTTTTAATATCGCCGCTCGTCGGTTCTCTTCCGTGGCGAGTTTATCAGGTACCACCGCATAGATTTCACTTGCCGTAATATTTTTCCCCAGCCACAAAATCTCTCCGTCCGGGTTTTTCATTTTTAAATCCACTGCCATTTTAACCCGTCTCTCACGAGAGGTGTAACTCTCTTCACGAGAAACGGTTTCTATATCCATGGATTTAACAGCCCCCGAGAAAAAAGCCTCTGCCTGATCACTCCTTGTCACCATCATTCTGCCGTCTCTTGTAAGTTCGTCAATCAGGTCATTTGTAAATATACTTTCCACACCGGTTTCCCCAGTATGATTTTCAAACATATAAATCGTGACCCGCCGAATTCCAAATGGCGGCTTACGACTGCCGGAGAACTGATAGGAACATGATGAAACCAACAGAGAGACCATCAGCGCAACGATAAAGCCGGCAATATACGTCGAAGGCGCGGTGTTCAGTTTGGGACATAATTTGAAAGATCTACCGGATTGCTTCCTCTCCGGCGCATATACCGTGATCTTTTTTTCCCTTACTATCTTAGGCGATGAACCATAAACCATAATTGATAATCTTTCAGTCGGCGATGGATAACAACCTCGTTATCTCTGCTTGATATTGCAATCTGCTTGATATTGCAACCGGTCATCACACCACTATGTTGACCAGCTTGTTCTTTACTACGATTACCTTTTTGATCGTTTTGTCAATAGTGAATTTTTGGACCCGCTCGTCTGAAAGCGCCATGTTTTTGATGGTTTTTTCATCCGTATCGACACTAACGTTAAATCGGCTTCGAAGTTTCCCGTTAACCTGAACCACAATCACCAGCTCATCTTTTACCAGCGCATCTTCCCTGTAATGCGGCCATGGCGCCAGAAACACACTGGTGTTATTCCCTAAAGCTTCCCATAACTCTTCGGCAATATGAGGAACAATCGGTGATAACAGCAAAGTTACGGACTCAATCAAAAATCGGATTACGCCGATGTTTTTTATGGATATGTCTTTAGCTTGAACGCCATAAGCGGTGTTAACCAGCTCCATAACCGCACTAATTGCAGTATTAAAATGGAACCGATCTTCAATGTCCCGGGTAACCTTAAATATGGTTTGGTGTGTTTTTTTATAGATATCCCGAAACCGGCCATCTATCTCATCCGGGCTCCCCATAAACGGCTTTGCGCCCTTGACGGAATCCATCACATGCATAGCCAATCGCCATACCCGGTTTAAAAAGCGATACCCCCCCTCTACACCTTGTTCATTCCATTCCAAATCTCTTTCAGGCGGGGCGGCAAACAGACAAAACAACCGGGTGGTATCCGCTCCATATTTTTCCAAAAGCGTATTGGGATCAATAACGTTTCTTTTAGACTTGGACATCTTTTCAACACGGCCCATCGCTAAGGTTTTACCGCATCGGGAACAAATTTGTTTCGATCCGGTTTTATCTATTTCTTCAGGAAATAAAAATCCATGCTCAGGGCAGGATACGGTCTCCTTGCAAACCATGCCCTGAGTCAGCAAACGGGTAAATGGTTCTTTGAATTTCACAAATCCCAAGTCGTTGAGGACCCGTGTAAAATATCTAGAATAAAGCAAGTGCAAAATCGCATGCTCAACACCACCGATATATTGATCTACGGGCATCCAGTAATCAACTGCGGATGTATCAAACACACCCTCATTAAATTGGGGACTGCAATACCGCTCAAAATACCATGAAGACTCTACAAACGTATCCATGGTATCGGTCTCTCTTCGTGCATCCGATCGTCCGCATGTTGGGCAGCTTGTTCGTACAAACCGTTCCAGAAAAGGTAGCGGGGGGCCTCCTCCCTCCAGCAAATCAGCATCCTCGGGAAGAACAATGGGGAGATCTGTTTCCGGAACCGGAACAACACCACAGGCGTTGCAGTGAATCATCGGTATCGGAGTACCCCAGTATCGTTGTCTGGATATTCCCCAATCTTTCAGCCGAAAATTCACCGCCCGTTTTCCGATATTGTTTTCTTCGAGATAGGTTGCTATTGCTTCGAGCGCTTTTTTGCTGTTCAGACCGTTAAACTGATCTGAATTTACCATAACGCCTTCTTCGGCATAGGCCATGGTCATGGTTTCGGCATCAATTTCCCCATTAAAGGGCTTAACGACCACCACGATCTCCAAACCATACTTTTTTGCAAATTCAAAGTCTCGCTGATCATGGGCCGGAACGGACATCACTGCACCCGTACCATATTCCATTAAGGCAAAATTGGCTGCATAGATCGGCATCCGCCGACCTGACAAAGGATTAATGCACCAGGCACCGATGAAAACCCCCTCTTTTTCGTAATTTTCTATGGTTCTTAGCGATCGCTCTTGCAATGATACCCGCTCGATAAATCGTCGAACTTCTTCTTCCTGCCGTGTCCCGCCGGACAACTTATGGACTAAAGGATGTTCCGGTGCCAGACACATAAACGTTGCACCGAAAACCGTATCCTGGCGTGTGGTGAATACCGGAATCGCCTCATATTGTGAACCATTAGGATTTTCAATGGGAAACCGAATCTCGGCACCGGTGCTCCTGCCGATCCAATTTTTCTGCATGGCAATAACTTTTTCCGGCCAATCCGGCAGCTTATCGCAATATTCTAATAAATCTTCAGCATAGTCGGTAATACGGAAAAACCACTGCGATAATTTCTTTTGACGGACCTGATTCCCGCATCTCCAGCACATCCCGGCTTCCACCTGTTCATTTGCAAGGACCGTCTGGCAAGATTCACACCAATTTACAAAGGATTCTTTGCGATAAACCATATTCTTTTCATACATCTTTAAAAAAAGCCACTGTTCCCATTTGTAATAGTCCGGCTGACAGGTGGCGATCTCCCTGTCCCAGTCATAGGAAAATCCCAATTGTTTTAATTGGGAGCGCATGGCATCAATGTTTTCATAAGTCCATTTGGCCGGGTGTGTGTTGTTGGCTATGGCCGCATTCTCCGCCGGCATGCCGAACGCATCCCATCCCATGGGGTGAAGCACATTGAATCCCTGCATGGTCTTGTATCGAGCGATCACATCCCCGATGGTATAGTTTCTCACATGCCCTATATGAATCTTCCCGGAAGGATAGGGAAACATTTCAAGAAGGTAATATTTTTCTTTCTCCGGTTCCTCCCGCACCTTAAACAAGCTTGAGTTTTCCCAATAAGTTCGCCATCTTAACTCGATTTTTTTTGGATCGTACGTTTCATCCATTATTTATACCCACCTCCATTGCCGAAATATTGGTTGCCGGAACCGGGACCTTTCAGCCGGCACCAAATAACAAACACCACCTAATCGAGTTTTTACCCGATTACATGGGTATGCAAGCCCCTCATGCCATAATATGATATAAATATCAAGACGGACTATCCCCGCACCATGATCCTGCTCCCTGATCAGTCGTATACAAAAAAATAGCTGTTAAAAATCGTTTGACTTGTATAGAACAATTTTTTATTTAAGCAAAAAAAACCATCTTTGACAATTCTTCCATAAAACATTTAACATAGGTTGAAAAACTGTATGGACAAAAAAATACTGATAAACGCAATCGATCCGGAAGAATGCCGAATCGCAAAAGTTAAAGACAGCAAACTGGAAGAATTTCATGTCGAAAGCGCGGCCAGGGAAATTACACACGGTAATATTTACAAAGGTGTTATTTCACGCTTAGAACCAAGCCTTCAAGCGGTTTTTGTCGATTACGGTGTGGATCGCAATGGGTTTTTACAAAAGAACGAGATCCATAGCGACTACTATCAGGACACTTCCGCTAAAGATCGTTCCATTCAGAATATCGTCAAGCGGGGACAAGAGCTTTTGGTTCAGGTGACAAAAGATCCTGTAATGAAAAAAGGCGCCATGCTCACCACCTTTATTTCCCTGCCGGGGAGATTCGTTGTACTCATGCCCGGAAGCGACAATCGAGGGATATCTCGAAAAATTGAAGATGAAGAGGAACGTAAGCGCCTTAAAGATATTCTGAGCAGTCTGAGAATTCCCGAAGGTATTGGCATCATCATTCGGACGGCGGGGGTAAAATGTACCAAGGCGCTAATCATAAGAGACTTGAGTTATCTCATGCGGTTGTGGAAAAACATAAAAAACAATGTGGCAAAACAAAAACCCCCGAATCTCCTCTACAAGGAGAGAAATCTCGTCTTAAGATCTTTTCGTGACTATTTTACCCCGGACATTACTGAAATTCTTATTGACGACGTTTCCATGTACCGTGAGGCCAAAGAATTTATCAAAATCATTTCTCCCAAACACATAAAAGTCGTCAAGCATTATAGCGACGACAAACCGATATTTACAAAATATCAACTGGAGCAGCAGATTGCCTCCATATATGAAAGCCGGGTAAACTTAAAATCCGGGGGCTCCATTGTCATTGAGCAGACCGAAGCACTGGTTTCCATTGATGTAAATTCCGGCAAGGCAACGCAACAGAAATCCGTTGAGGAAACCGCCCTGCAGACAAACCTGGAAGCAGCCGAGGAAATTGCCAGACAACTTAGATTAAGAGATTTGGGTGGATTGATCATAATCGACTTTATTGACCTCAAAGACCCGAAGCACAAAGCTGAACTTGAAAAAGCGTTAAGATCACATGTTAAAGTCGACAAGGCCAAAACCAAAATTAGCAAGATTTCCAGATTTGGTCTCATTGAAATGTCCAGGCAAAGGATCCGACCATCCATTGAATTCGGCGGCTTTATCCCCTGCGAATATTGCAAGGGCAAAGGGACCCGGCCCGCTACCGAAACATTAGGAGTCGGGTTTTTACGAAAACTGAGCCTCGAAACATTGAAAGGCGAAATCACCAAAGTTAAAGGAATCGTCCCGAATGAAGTTGCCCAGTACCTGTTAAACAAAAAACGAAAAGAAATTACTGATCTTGAAATCAGGCGCAATTTGAGTATCACCATAGAAGGAGACAGCACCATGATTCCAGGAGAAAGCCATATTATCTGTGAAAAATAAAATCGGTGTAATGTTGACACACTTTTACGGGTTACGGTATCAGCTGATTGAAGCCCCGTGTAACAAGTTGCGGGGAATACGCTCGTTATTGCGTTTCAAATCGAGCATAAAAAATTCCTGGAATGGAAAACCATGCCCCCCCCAATAAAGTATAGACCCCAGCCAACCCTAATTCTGACAATTGTTGTTTTAGCAATCGTTACGGCGACAGCGGTTTTCTGGTTTGTGAAAAAATCACCTCCTGTGTCAGAAAGTCGCCGACCCCCGGAAGAAATCCTTCTGCCTGTGAAAAAACCACCGCAGGTTATCGATTACAATCAATTGAAAAATGAGACTCAGACGAAGACACTGATGCGGGAACGAAAAGCCCAACTGGGTGTTAACCAGGGAATTGACATGATCGCCAAACCGGATGAATCTCTGAAAATAGGGGATACAACCGTTCCCATGCAGGAAATACTTGATGAGATACGTTTAAAACAGGGTGATATTATAGAAAACAATATCAATTCTGACGGAACCGGCAATCATTTGTATCAGGGGGTTTACGGAATATATGTGGTTCAACCGGGGGACAATATCTGGAATATTCATTTCAGATTCCTTAAAGGTTATTTCAATCGCAAAGGGCTTTCACTCTCCCCATTATCAGATGAGCCGGATATCGCAGGGTTTAGCTCGGGGGTCGGTAAAGTATTGAAATTTTCTGAAAACATAGTCTATATTTACAACTTAAAACAGAAAAAACTCGACGTTAACCTCAACCTGATTCTTCCATTAAATAAAATCATCATCTACAACATGGATCAGGTTCTCGCGCTTCTCGATCAAATCGAATATTCGAAAGTCAGTCACATCCAGTTTGACGGTGAGACCCTCTGGATACCGGCCGGACAGTAAAATTGTTTTAGACTGATAGAAAGGTTGGAAGATGGTACGACGATATACCAGAAAAGAAATGGGAGATATCTGGACAGACGAAAATAAATACGACGTATGGCTAAAAGTTGAAATATTGGCCTGCGAAGCCATGGCGCAATTAGGGAAAATACCTCAAAAATCAATTGAGACCATTCGTGAAAAAGCCGCTTTTTCCATTAAACGAATTGAAGAAATTGAAACCCAAACCAAGCATGACGTGATTGCTTTTTTAACCAGTGTTGCCGAATATGTGGGACCGGATTCACGATATATCCACATGGGGCTGACTTCTTCGGACATTTTGGATACCGGTATGGCTTACCTTCTGCGCCAGGCCGGCTTAATCCTCCTAAAAGATACGGACAAATTGTTGGACGCCATAAAGAAAAAAGCAATGGAACATAAAGACACGGTAA
The DNA here is from genome assembly GCA_030620375.1 of Desulfobacteraceae bacterium. Classification (GTDB taxonomy): domain Bacteria; phylum Desulfobacterota; class Desulfobacteria; order Desulfobacterales; family UBA5616; genus JAUXEW01. The sequence continues at coordinate 11,316 of JAUXEW010000014.1, forward strand.
TGATCGGGCGGTCCCACGGAATTCATGCGGAACCCATTACCTTTGGCCATAAATTGGCGGTCTGGTACGATGAAATGCGGCGAAACAAAGAAAGGATTAAGCGTGGTGTTGATTCGGTCAGTTTTGGAAAAATTTCAGGTGCGGTCGGGACATTTGCCAATACTCCGCCTGAAATAGAAGCTTATGTCTGCAAAAAACTCGACCTAAAGCCGGCTCCCGCCTCCACCCAAATTATCCAAAGAGACCGATATGCCGAATACTTTACCGCCTTGGCCATCACGGCCTCTTCAATCGAAAAAATGGCTATAGAAATCAGACACTTGCAACGAACGGAAGTTCTTGAAGCAGAAGAATATTTTTCAGAGGGTCAGAAAGGCTCTTCGGCCATGCCGCATAAACGAAATCCCGTCGGTTCGGAGAACATGTGCGGACTCGCCCGCATTGTCCGGTCCAACGCTATGGTGGCCCTTGAAAATATTTCCCTGTGGCATGAACGAGATATCAGCCATTCATCTGCCGAACGAATTATAGCCCCCGACAGCACCATATTGATGAATTACATGCTGAACCGGTTTGCCGGCATCATTGATAATCTGGTTGTTTACCCGAAAAGAATGGCCGAAAACCTTAATCATCTTAAGGGTCTGATTTTTTCACAACAGATCCTCCTGGCACTTGCCGAATCCGGCGCAACGCGTGAAAATGCCTATCAAATGGTTCAAAAGCAAGCCATGCGCGCATGGGAGGAAAAAAAGGATTTTAAGGAACTAATTCTAAACGATAATAGTATCTGCGAACACCTTAGTCGAAAAAAAATTGAAGAAATATTTGACGTAAGGTATCATTTGAAGTATATCAGCGCCATTTTTGATCGCGTATTTAAAAAAGAATAAACGAAGGAGGTATCATCTTGTTTAATATCGCATATGCAATGGGCCAAAGCGGAGCAGGCGGGCAAGGCACAGGCGGATTTTCGGCCTTTATCCCTCTGATCCTCATGTTTGTCATATTCTATTTTCTGCTGATTCGTCCCCAGCAAAAACGATCCAAAGATCAACGTTCAATGATCGCAAACCTAAAAAAAGGGGACCGTGTTATAACCAGTGGTGGCCTTCACGGAAGAATAACGGGATTAGATGACACCACCCTAACCGTTGAAATATCAGACAAAGTTCGTGTAAAAATAGCCCGTGGCAATATTTCTTCAGTACGGGGGTCATCGTCACCGCCACCGGCATCACAACACAACAAATCGATTGAAAAAAAATAATAACTGCCGATAAATCGGGATCTTACCACGGCTATTGGCTTTTTTTGCAATATTTTTTCATCTGCCGATAACATTTCGTCGGTTTTCCAGGTGAGACATCGGTTAAGCCCTTGCAGGCGACCGGACTGAGCCTTCTCTCTCACAGAAAGGAATAGATCATTGAAAAATCTTTCATGGAGAACAATATCAATTCTAGTGGTGATTATTGCCGCAATTATTTATATTCTTCCATCCATAAAGCCAACCTTATGGCCGCACAAAAAAATAAATTTAGGGCTTGACCTTCAAGGTGGCATGCACCTTGTTTTGGAGGTAGATACCGAGAAAGCCGTGGAAAGCACCCTCGATCGGATCAGCCAGGAAATTCGAGTATTTTCAAAGAAAAAGCGAATTCGGTATAAGGAAATTGAGCGGATTGAAAACAATATCATTTCAGTAAAGATCAGCGGACAGAATCACATCGACAACTTCACCCGATTGTTGGATGATGAGTTTCGGGCGCTTAACATACTTGACACTTCGACAACCGATGGGGTGTATCAAGTTTCCCTGACCTTACCGGAAGATGAAATTGAGCATATTCAAAAAATGGCCGCGGAACAGGCTTTGGAAACTATTCGAAACCGTATAGACCAATTCGGTGTGAGCGAGCCGGACATTCGAAGACAGGGAGAAAAACGGATCCTGATCCAGCTCCCCGGTGTAAAAGATACGCAGCGGGCAAAAAATCTCATCGGTAAAACAGCACTTCTTGAATTTAAGCTGGTGGATGAGACCCACAGCGTTGATGCCGCGGTTAAGGGAAGTGTTCCTCCGGGTAGTGAACTCCTTTACGAAATTACTGAAAATCTGTCCACCGGACGAACGATCAAGAAACCGTTTTTAGTTAAAAAGCGTACGCTGTTGACAGGTGCATACCTGACCGATGCAAGAGTGCAGATCGATTCACAATACAATGAACCGTATGTCTCCATTGAGTTCGACCGAAAAGGCGCCAGAATATTTGAACAAGTGACCGGAGAAAACGTAAAAAAACGGCTTGCCATCGTCTTGGATAACAAAATTTATTCAGCGCCGGTGATACAGGAAAAGATCGCCGGCGGCCAGGCACGAATTACAGGAAATTTTACTACCGAAGAAGCAAGAGACCTCGCTATTGTACTTCGCGCCGGGGCCTTGCCCGCACCGGTTAAGATTCTTGAAGAAAGAACCGTCGGGCCTTCTTTGGGGGCTGACTCGATCCAAAAAGGACTTCTCTCCATGTGTATTGGCGGCATCTTTGTCGTTTTGTTTATGGCGGTTTATTATAAAGGATCAGGGCTTATTGCCGATTTTGCCTTGGTCCTGAACATTCTCTTCATCGCCGCTGCACTGGCAGGGTTTCAGGCAACTCTCACCTTGCCGGGAATCGCAGGAATCATTCTGACCATCGGTATGGCGGTGGATGCCAACGTTATCATATTTGAACGAATACGTGAAGAAATACGTCTCGGCAAAACGCCGTTGGCGGCAATGGATACGGGGTATGACCGGGCGACGCTGACCATTCTGGACGCAAACATTACCACCCTGATTGCAGCGCTGGTCTTATTTCAATTCGGTACCGGGGCAATTAAAGGCTTTGCCATAACGCTGAGTCTGGGCGTAATCTCAAGCCTCTTTACGTCCCTGATTGTTACCCGATCGATCTTTGGTTATTTTTTGATCAACCGAAAGATAAAACAGCTGAGCATATAGAACTTATTTTACCCAAAATGAAGAGGATTCATGAATGCGATTTATTAAACCTGATATAAATATTAATTTTATCGGAAAACGAAAAATTGCTTTTTGGATTTCGATTGGGATGATCTTGATCAGTCTTACCTCTTTGGTCGTTCATAAGGGACCCCGGTATGGAATTGATTTTGCCGGAGGCACATTGATTCAAGTCAAATTCCTATCCCCGGTTGAAATTAAAGACATAAAATCAGGCTTAAACAAATTCGGCTTTGACAGTTCATCGGTTCAATCGTTTGGCGATAAACATACGAATGACTATCTTATCCGAACCGATATATCTCAAAACACCGGAGAAGGATTTACGAACAGTTTGAAACAAAATCTGTTATCCGCCACCGGCAGCGAAGTGGAAATTCGACGAGTCGAAATGGTCGGACCTCAGGTGGGAAAAGATTTACAGGAAAAAGCACTCTTTGCCATATTTTTTGCCCTTCTCTTTATCACCATATATATATCCGGCCGATTTGAATTAAAATGGGCTTTAAGCGGCGCAATTGCAGCGATATTAATGGGATCTGTTTATTTTCTTTCTCTCTTTGAAGTCAGTGTTGCCTTTCTTATTTTTGCAGCTCTGATTGTCACTGTTATTCTCTTTTGGTTTTTGGAACTAAAATATGCCATGGGTGCGATTGTGGCACTTATTCATGACGTGACCATTACCGCCGGCCTCTTTTCCATATTTGACAAAGAATTTACCCTGCCGATAATAGCCGCATTTCTGACCATCATCGGATATTCATTAAACGATACCATCATCGTTTTTGACCGTATTCGGGAAAACCTGAAAAAATACCCGCGGAACTCCTTGGAAACCAATATCAATAAAAGTATAAACGAAACCCTCAGCCGAACCATATTGACGTCAGTTACGACATTGGTGGTGCTTGTGTCGCTTTATCTTTTAGGGGGCGGCATTATTCATGACTTTGCATTCGCAATGATAATAGGCGTTCTGATTGGCACCTATTCTTCTGTTTACGTCGCAAGTCCTATACTGCTTGCCTGGCAGGGTCGGAATAAAAAGTAAAGAATCCTGGCCCTGATGACCAGGTTTTTTAAACAAAAATAAATTGTCTGTATAGGCATTTTTGATTTTTACCTTTATGATAAATTTACTGCCATGGTTTTCGTTAAAAAGTGTTTCCGGTATCGGAAACCACCTTTTCAAACGACTGATCGACCATTTCAAGTCACCTGAACGGATTTTCCAAGCATCGGAGAAAGAACTTACAAGCATCGATGGCGTGACCTCTAATCTTGCATTTTCGATACTTCGACACTCGATACCGGATGATATTAAACCATACATTGATCTTGTGAAGAAAAAAGGCTATCAAATCATTACGATGGCAGACCCCGCCTATCCTCCCCTCTTACGCGAAATACCGGACCCACCTCCCTTCCTGTATGTTTACGGACATCTGGAAAGTACCATTAACAACATTGCCGTTGTCGGTTCCAGGAATGCAACCGGCTATGGAATAACCACTACCAAACGCCTTTGCTCTGCCTTAGTCTCCCATGGTATTGCCATAGTAAGCGGAATGGCTAGAGGAATCGATACCGCCGCCCATGAAGGTGCCTTAGACGGTAAAGGAAAAACCATCGCTGTGCTGGGAAGCGGATTTGACCAGATTTATCCGGCAGAAAACAAAAAGCTTTTTTACAAGATTTCAGAGAACGGCGCTGTAATCACGGAACTGCCACTCTCCGCCGAACCGGAGCCCCACCATTTTCCGTTGCGAAACAGAATTATCAGCGGCATTTCCTTGGGAACCGTTGTTGTGGAAGCCACGAAAAAGAGCGGGTCATTAATAACGGCACGCCTGGCAGCCGAACAAAACCGAGAAGTCTTTGCCGTTCCGGGCAGTATAAATTCACACAAAAGCACCGGAACCCATACTCTGATAAAACAAGGCGCCAAATTAGTTGAAAATGCCATTGATATTATCGAAGAATTCTCATACCTTTTTCCAGGTGAAAATACGTTAAAAGAAGATAAGGCAAACACCCCGCAGTCAAAGTTATCCAGCGAGGAATATTCCATAATTCAAATTCTAGAACCTTATCCGTTACATATCGACGATATCATGCGTAAAACATCTTTAAAACCGGGAAAACTATCGAGCATATTGCTTCAATTGGAGCTTTTGGGGATCGTTCAGCAGACCCCCGGCAAGTTCTTTAGCCTTGCGGCCAGGGAAAACAGTTGATAAAGAAAACCATCACCCGCATACCGGGAGAAGTTAGGAGGAAATAGAGTGGCAAAACCGCTGGTTATAGTAGAATCTCCCACAAAAGTGAGAACTATAAAAAAATATTTGGGCAAAGACTATAATGTCGTTGCAACCGTAGGACATATCAAGGACCTTCCGGTAAAGGAGATAGGCATCGATATCGAGGAAGGGTTTCAACCCAAATACAAAACTATCCCGGGAAAACAAAAAGTAATATCTTCGTTAAAAAAGGCGGCAGAGGGAGTCTCAGATATCTACCTTGCACCCGATCCGGACCGGGAGGGAGAAGCCATTGCGTGGCACGCGGCCGAAGTTCTTAAAAAAAAGGGTAGAAAATTTTATCGGGTTCTTTTCCACGAGCTCACCAAAAACGCCATTTTAGAGGCTATCGGTTCTCCTTATGATCTTGATAAAAACAAATATGAAGCACAACAGGCCCGCAGAATATTAGACCGGCTGGTGGGATACCAAGTATCGCCGTTATTATGGAAAAAAGTAAAGGGAGGACTGAGCGCCGGAAGGGTGCAGTCGGTTGCCGTTAGGATTATTTGTGAACGGGAGCGGGCTATTCAACGCTTTGATTCTGAAGAATACTGGTCCATTACGGCCCATCTTGAAGACGATTCACCACCTATGTTTACTGCAAAATTAGTAAAAAAGAACGGGGAAAAAATAGAAATCCCTGATCAATCGGTATCAAACACAATTTTAGACGAACTTTCAGACAAGCAATTTGTGGTAGAAAAAATCTTAAAAAAAACCACAAAAAGAAATCCGCCGCCACCGTTCATCACCAGTAAGCTCCAGCAGGAAGCCATCCGAAAATTAAGATTTTCCGCGAAAAAAACCATGATGGTGGCCCAGCAACTTTATGAAGGGATTGACCTTGGTCCCGGAGAACCGGTAGGATTGATCACTTATATGCGGACCGATTCGACCCGAATTTCAAAAGAAGCAGCGCAAGAAGCCATCCGGTTAATTCGGAAAAAATTCGGCGAAGAATATGCTATCGACAAACCCAGGTTTTTTAAAAACCGGAAAAAGGTACAAGACGCCCACGAAGCCATTCGCCCCACATCGGTCGATAACACGCCGGAAAAAATCAAATCGTATCTTTCCAAAGATCAATCAGCGTTATATCGTCTGATCTGGGAGCGATTTGTGGCCTCTCAGATGAAACAGGCCTTAATTGACCAAAGTTCCATTGCCATCAAAGCCGGTCCTTTTCTTTTTAATGCCAGCGGATCTACCGTAAAATTCCTCGGTTTTATGGCCCTTTATAAAACTGCGGATAATGAATTAGAAAATGACAATCAGGGGGAAAAACCCAAGCTCCCGGAGCTGTCGGAAGGGAAAACCTTAAAATTAAACAAGCTTGAACCCAAACAGCATTTTACCATGCCGCCTCCCCGATTTTCCGAAGCGTCACTGGTTAAAGAGCTTGAGGAAAACGGTATCGGCCGCCCCAGCACTTATGCCGCCATCCTTTCAACCATCAGAGATAAGGGATATGTAGATTTTATCACAGGGAACTTCAAGCCGAGTGAACTTGGGTTCATCGTAAATGATCTATTGGTGGAAAATTTCCCTGATATATTCAACGTTGATTTCACCGCCAAAATGGAAGACGATCTAGACCGTATCGAAACCCATAAGGCCCTTCCTTTACAGGTCCTCTCAGGATTTTACGACCCGTTTAAAAAGGAATTGGAGAGGGCCTTAAAGGAGATGATCAGCATCAAAGGTGTGGGTGTTTCCACACCCTTGTCCTGCCCGAAGTGCAACGCGACACTCCATATAAAAGTGGGAAAAAACGGCCCTTTTCTTGCCTGTAGCGGATATCCCGACTGCACCTATACCCGAGACTATATGCGGGATGAAAAAGGTGTCATCCAACCGGTTGAGCCGGATAGCGATGAAGCGACGGATAAAATCTGTGAAAAATGCCAACGCCCCATGGTTAAACGCCATGGCAAATACGGTAGTTTTCTGGCATGTAGCGGCTATCCGGAATGTAAAAATACGCAGTCGTTCAATCTGAGCGGTCAAGCAAAAACCACCGGCATTCAATGCCCGGAGGAAAATTGTACTGGTGAAATTGTGGAAAAGCGTTCCAGACGGGGAAAAATCTTCTACGGATGTAACCGCTACCCCCAATGCACCTTTGCCGTGTGGGATAGACCGATGGCCAGAGAATGTCCCCGGTGCGGCGCGAAATTTTTGGTTGAGAAATCCACCAAGAAGGAAGGGCTAATTCTGTCGTGCATTACAAAGGAATGCGGTCACAAAGAGGAAGCCACTACCGAAAGGGGTCTTATATGAATTCCGCCAATACGCTTTCCCCGTTTTTTGAACCGACAGGAATTGCAATAGTGGGGGCTAGAAGCACTGCCGGATTCGGCTATACGATCCCTTCTAACTTAAAAAAACAGGGCTGGGGGGATCGAACCTTTCTCGTCAATCCCAATGGTGGTGAATTGCATGGCATGCCGGTGTATAAACGATTGGCCGATGTACCGCACTCTATCGATCTCGCCCTTGTCATTGTACCGGCACCTGCCGTACCCGGAATTCTGGACGATATCGGCCGACTAAACATCAAACATGTTATTGTCATGAGTGCCGGGTTTGCCGAAGCCGGGGAAAGTGGTAAAAATTTGCAAGCCGAAACAAAGAAAATCGCTGAAACATACGGCTTAAACGTAATCGGTCCCAACTGTGTGGGTGTCGTAAATACCGCCAACCGGTTTAGCACTGCTGAAATCATGCCGGAAGTTTATACACCCGGCAAGCTTGCCGTTATTGCACAAAGCGGCGTATTCGGACATAATATCCTGGAAAGAATCAACGAATACGGGATATTCATCTCCAAGGCTGTCACTTTAGGCAATCGATTGACAATTAATGAAATTGATATGCTGAATTACTTTCATCAAGACCCTGATACCGACATGATCGTTATGTACATAGAAGGTTCGGAAAATGGACGACTGCTGGGACAAACCCTTAAAAAAATCACACCGGATAAACCGGTAATCGTGCTGAAAAGCGGTCGCACCACTGAAGGTCGCGCTGCAACGGAATCTCACACCGGAAGTCTGTCCGGAGAAGATGTTCTGTATGACGGCATGTTTGCTCAAACCGGCGCCATCCGGGCGAAAACACTGGATGAATTGACCGCGCTGACCCGAGTATTTGCCACTCAGCCCCTGCCTAAAGGTAAAAACCTGGGAATCATAACCGGAAGCGGCAGTATGGGGGCTCTGGCAACGGATTCCGCCATAAATAATGGGCTTTCGGTTCAACCGTTATCCAATGAAACGATCAAAAAAGTAAAAGAAGGCGCACCGGATTGGATGAATGTTAAAAATCCTCTGGACGTGGGCCCGTCCGGACTATTTCCCAAGGGATTCAGTGCCATGATGGAAGATCCTGAAATTCACATGGTGCTGGCCATTATCACAATCCCTTATGTGGTCTATCAGCCTAGACAGGCATCTACAACAATAGACGCTGCCTTTTTCGCAAGCTCAACCCCTTTACGGGAGCGGACTTGGCCAAAGCCTTTCCTGATTGCCGTGGTCTCTCATAAACAACTGGTTGGGATCTTTAAAACGTCCACTGAGCCTAACATCCCGGTGTTCACCTCACCCGAAAAGGCGACCCGTTCCTTAGCCTCATTGTGGCGGTATCACCACTGGAAAAAAGAACATGAGTAAACCGCCAACACCTTATCCCACCGAAAGGCAGAGTGGGAAAAGGCTCTAACTGTCCCGCTTCAATTTAAACAATCGACCAGCATATTTGTAACGGCATCGAGGAACAGCATTCCTTTCTGTGTTAATCCGCATCGATCTTGAGAAGCTGTCAGCAAGCCCTTATCATGAAGGTCACTTAAAGCTTTGCCAAACAGATGGTGAAAGCAGGCATGAAATTTTCGATCAAACCGTTTTATATTGATACCATCGGTTGTTCTTAGCCCTAAATAAACGGCTTCAATCATCAACTGTTCGGTGGTCAAATTTTCTTTTTCCCGAACAGGTCGCTTTCCCGCCTTAATCAGGTCGATATACTCGTAAACATTGCCGACATTCCAGTATCGAACCGGCTCCATGTATGAATGAGCTGACGGCCCAAACCCGAAATACGGATCGCAGAACCAGTACTTTTGGTTGTGCTTGGACCGATATCTCTCATTCGGGGCGGAGCCTTGAGTGTCAGGGTTAACTTTTTCAAAATTGGACACCTCATACTGAACATATCCCTTGCCGTTTAAAAATTCCAACGTCGTCTCAAAAAGATCCTTAACCTTCTCATCAGAAAGGGGTTTAAACACACCTGATTGCCGATCCGCATTCATAGGTGTACCGGACTCATACGTCAGCATGTAGCAAGAAAGATGTTCCGGCTCGAATACCACGGCCTGTTTCAGGTCAGAGAGCCAGGAACTTTGGGTCTGCCCGGGGATACCGTAAATCAGATCGATCCCCATGTTATCAAATCCGGCTTCCCGGGCTTGAGCAACCGCCAGTCGAGCGTCACTCGATGAATGGACCCGGCCGAGAAATTTTAAGTGATTATCTATAAACGATTGCACGCCGATACTGATTCGATTTATCCCTATGGATTGATACGCCTCAAACTGCCTTTTGGATACGGTGCCGGGGTTTACCTCCAGGGTAATTTCACTTTGGGGAATGATATGAAATTGTTGATGTGCCGTCCCGATAATAGCCTCTATACTGGAGACATTCAAAAGTGACGGCGTACCACCACCGAAATAAATGGTGTCAAACAGGAATGCCGGCAGTGCCGTCATTGTCATCTCATGCCTTACAGCTTCAACATAAACGGGCGTTATGGCGCGATCCGTTATAGAGTAAAAATCACAATAGGGGCATTTTCTGATGCAAAAGGGGACATGCACGTATATTCCGGCAACACCCGTCGCTTCATGATGGCGGTGAACGGGCATTTTATCTTTCATTAAACTACCATCCGCATAGCGGGAAAAATAAAGAATCCTGGCCCGGAAGACCAGGCTTTGGTTTGCCCTTGGAAAGGGCTTTAGCGACAGCCGGCGGTGAAACACAGAATTCAGGAGTCAGAATCCAGAATTCAGAATAAGGTTTTCGCC
>JAUXEW010000134.1 GCA_030620375.1 Desulfobacteraceae bacterium
GAAGGCCCATTTATGACCGGTATCTAAAAAAGTAGGAAAGCGATGGGCAGCATCGTTCCTTAAATAACGGGGATTTCGGTTGGGTATGTCACTTCCTCCGGGAGGCTTGCCTTCGGCCACCCCCATAATGTAAACCGGTTTTTGTTTTAAATCCTTGGCTCTCTCGGCGGTTGTCACGATAAATGCACCACCGGCGTCGGTTTCCTGGCTGAAATCATAAAGACAAAACGGATCCATCAGGATCGGCATGTTCATGTAATCTTCCAGTATCATCGGTTTTTTTCTAACGGCAATGTCATTGAGCTGTGCATGCTTTCGGCAGGCTACCGCAATAGCTCCCAGATGTTCTCGTTTTAATCCATGGTGCTCCATATAATACCGGGCCCAGGGTGAATACATCGATCCCGGTCCGACGTCACCAAACGGCATGTTCCAAGACGCAAACCGGTGTATGTAAGACCCCAGCTGGATACTCGACATCTTGGCCATCAATTCGGGAGCGCTGGGTCCTAATGAGATTTTCTGGGTCGACCCGCCTTTCCAGGCAAAATGGCAGATCACATAATTGCATAAACCGGAAGTTACCGCCAGAACGGCGCCCAGCATCTGACTTAGTTGTGCAGCGCCGCCTCCCGAAAAACGGGACACATACTTAACGTCCGGCAAATCCCAGTTCTGCCGAAAATCCTCTACACCAGCTCCTATCAACGGTTCCATAACACCGTCAATATCCTGTGGCGACAGACCGGCGTCCTGAACCGCCTTGTAGCTGCACTCTAAGCCCATGGCCCAAAACGACTTTCCGCAATCCCCCAAGACGAAAGGAATTTCTCCAATTCCCACAATGGCCGCCTTATCTTTTAAATGTTTGATGTCCGGTTCCATTTTTCTCCCTCCTTTCGATATGACTATCCGTATATACATAGCTATTATTGACAATCTCGTAAAAAGTCAACATCTGATGGTAAAATAATAGGCTTTGTGTCCTCCGCGCGCCAATAAATGAAAACACGAAACCCTCATTTTTAGCACATCTGTAAAAGATCAATGTGTTATGATACCACAAAACGGTTGGGTTGTTTACGTTTAGAATTTGTAGTATAGTGCCCATCCATAAACGGCATCTTTTGGCCCAGAGCTTCGTTTTCGCTCTTTTGAAATCCTCAAAATAGCACGCTATTCCTGTGGTTTCAAAATCGCTCAGGCCTTGCTCTGAACCAAAATCTACCATTTCTGGATGGATACTAGTATAGGTAAAATCAGATAGAATCCCTTAACTTAAGGAAAATTCCCTGCAGCTTGCTGCAGGGTTTTCCTTTATCATCATCATAAAAACAGCGGGGAGAGTGAATATATAAAGTGCTGGATAAAATTAACGCTATCGCATGGGGGCCGTTAACGATTGTCTTATTGGTGGGAACCGGATGCTTGATAACCGGAATGGTTAAAGGGATTCAGCTGCGGAAGTTCTTTTACGCATGGGGTCTTATTTCGGGCAAATACGACAATCCGGGAGATGAAGGTGAAATCACTCATTTTCAGGCCTTGAGCGCGGCCCTATCCGCTACCATTGGAACGGGGAACATCGCCGGAGTCGGTACGGCCATAGCCCTGGGTGGGCCCGGAGCCGTATTCTGGATGTGGGTTACGGCGGTTTTCGGTATGTGCCTGAAGTATGGTGAGTGTCTGCTGTCATTAAAATTTCGAACGATTCATCCGGACGGCACAGTCGGTAGCGGTCCCATGTACTACCTGGAAAAAGGACTGGGGCAAAAATGGCTTGGCGTGCTTTTCGCCTTGTTTGCCGTTGTCGCTTCGTTTGGTATCGGTAATATGGTACAGGCCAATTCCGTGGCTGAACCGGTTCACACCTATTTTGGGGTTCCAAAGGTTTTAACGGGGCTTGTCATCGGTTTTTTGGTATTTGTGGTGATTGTCGGTGGGATAAAACGAATCGGAAAGGTTGCATCCAGGCTTGTCCCGTTTATGGCCCTGTTTTATATGCTCGGAGCGTTGCTAGTCATATTGGCAAGAATAGGTGATATCCCTCATGCATTTTTTTTGATTTTTCATGATGCTTTCAGCGGGACTTCGGCCGTCGGCGGATTTTCCGGTGCCGGTATTGCTCAGGCCATACGGTTCGGGGTGGCTAGAGGCGTATTTTCTAACGAGGCCGGATTGGGTAGTGCACCTATTGCCCACGGTGCCGCTCAAACCAAAGAGCCGGTCCGTGAAGGGCTTGTCGCCATGCTCGGTCCGTTTATTGATACGCTGATGATTTGCACGATGACGGCGCTGGTTATTATCCTGACCGGAGTATATTCTTCAGGCCTGACCGGTGCTGATTTGACTGCCAGAGGGTTTAGCTTGGGATTGCCGGGAATAGGCGGATATGTTGTTGCGGTAGGTATCATTTTTTTCGCCTTTTCTACGGCCATCAGTTGGTCTTATTATGGTGATAGATGTGTGGATTATCTGTTTGGAGATAGATGGGTAACACCTTACCGGGTCCTTTATTGTTTCTTGCTCCCGGTGGGTGCGACCATAAAGCTGGAATTGGTCTGGACCATCTCCGATATTTTTAATGCGCTTATGGCCTGGCCCAATCTCATCGGCCTGATCTTTTTAAGTCCGGTCATCGTTCGGGCGACAAAGGCGTATTTTCAGGATCCTGCCAGAGTGCACCCCTTCAAGGTAGATAGTGCCCATCCATAAACGGCATCTTTTGGCCCAGAGCTTCGTTTTCACTCTTTTGAACAAGCAATGCGAGCACATTCCCCGTAGCTTGCTGCGGGGTTAGCGAGCGAAATACAAATAGTCTAAAATCCTTTGCCTTTAGCTTTGTTAACAATCAATTATTTTCCCTTGAACACCGGTTGGCGCTTTTCAGCGAACGCCTTCAACGCTTCGAGGCGATCTTGGGTAGGGATGGTTATCTCATATGCCTTAGATTCTAGCGGAAGCGCGATGCCGAGACTGCATTCCGTTCCGTAATTAAGTGCGAATTTGGCCTGCTGGACTGCTATCGGCGCGTTACGCGTGATTTCCTCGGCAACCGATAAAGCGGCGTCCATCAGCTTTTCCGGTTTTACCACTTGGTTCACCAACCCGATTTCCAGCGCCGTTCGAGCATCGATTCTTCTGGCCGTATAGATAAGCTCCTTGGCTTTTGCCAGTCCGATGATTCGCGGAAGCCGCTGGGTCCCGCCACCCCCGGGAATCACCCCAAGGCCGGTTTCGGTCAGTCCCATCAGTGCATCGGAAGAGGCAATTCTAATGTCGCAGGCCAGTGCCAGTTCAGTTCCGCCACCGAAGGCGTAGCCGTTTATGACCGCTATGACCGGGACTCTTGCATTTTCCACCGCAAGCATGGTACCGCGGATCATGGCGATAAACCGCCGCACCTGATTTTCAGTGAACGTTCGCCTTTCGGTCAGGTCCGCCCCGGCCGAAAAGGAGGGTTTTTTCCCTTCGGGAGGGCCGGCTCCGGTAATGAGAATCACGCGGACGGACATGTCAAAATTCGATTCCTCAATGATATTTTTCAACGTCGATATCATCTCTAGATTCATACAATTCATTGTCCCGGGCCTGTTCATGGTCAGTATCAGCTTGCCGTCATCGGTTCTTTCCTGCAGAATGGTTTCAGGCATAGTAAAAAATCTCCTTATTGATACCGATAATATGGGTCCCAGCCAAACACAACAGTAGATTAAATCACACCCTCACGACGCATGGAATCCAAGTCCTTTGGCGAATAATGAAGTAAGTTACAGTAAATGTCTTTATTATGTTCACCCAGGTCAGGGGCGTTGGTTACTATTTCACCGGGCGTTTCTGAAAGCTTTACGGGAATCCCCGGCATCGGAACCGGACCGACACCGGGGTAGTGTTGATTGACAAGCATTTCCCGAGCTATAAGGTGAGGGTCGTTGACCACTTCGCGGGCGGTGTTCACCCGTCCGCAAGGCACACGTTTTGCTTCAAGCAGCCTGACAATGTCGGAAACGGTATATTTTGCCACCCAATCGCAGACAATCGGATGGATTAGATGACGATTTTGATATCGGTTGTAGTCGTCGTTAAATCGACTGTCATCAAGCAAGTCTTGGCGCTCAATGACATGAGTGAATCTCTGCCAGATTTCATTCCCGATGGCACTGATTATGACCCATCCGTCCTTGGCCTGGAACGCATCGGTAAAGTTATAAAAGGAGTTGTTGCCAACCTGCGGCCGAATTTTGTTGAGCAGTGTGTACTCCGCGACAACCCCCATACCGGCGACAAAGGTTAAGGCCGTGTCCATCAATGAGACATCCACCAATTGGCCTGAACCGGTATGTTCCTTATGCAGCAAAGCCAATGTCGCTCCATAGGCGCCAAATATTGCCGTACCAAAATCTGCATAGGGCACTGCGGATCTGGTGGGTGGGTTTCCCGCAAAACCGGAATAGCTCATGGCACCTGACTCCGCCTGGGCAATCGCATCGAAAGCAGGCCGGTCGGCGGAGGGGCCATTTTGCCCGTACCCGGATATGGCCACTAGAATGATCCCTGGGTTAAGCTGTTTCAGGCGGTCATAATCCAGCCCCATTATTTGATTGCCTTTAGGCGTAAATCCGGAGATGACAATTGACGATTGTTTGACCAATTCATCGAGAATTTTTTTGCCGTCGGGGTGACGGGTGTTAAGGGTGATGGACTTTTTATTGCGGGGGGTGATGAGTTCATAAACGATGGCCCGGCCGTCAGGTGTGAAAGGCCCGAGATTTCGGTCAAATTCTCCTCCCGGTCGTTCAATCTTAATAACTTCAGCGCCCATATCCGCCAGAAGTGTTCCACAATATGCACTGGCAATGACGCGCCCGAAATCCAAAACCCGGATGCCCTTTAATACCGTTGTCATGGAAATTTTCTCCCTGCGAGACCTTTGCAAAACGTCACTTTTTGCCCAATTAGCGCTGAAAAGCTTCACTAAAGTGCCGGCGTCAGGCTCAAAATTCAATCCTCAAAATACTCAATGTATTCCTGCGGTTGAAGTTTTCGCCTTTCTTGAACTTGGACAAAAATCAACATTTTTCAAAGGTCTCCCTGCATAGCGAAGCTGCAAAATCAGCTGATGCTCCCCATTACTCAAGGCTCTGAAACTCACTGTGTACATGTAGTCGCTTACGATTTGCCTTTTTTATGCCCAGCGCATCGTCAGCAATCAATAGGCGCATGATATTGGCCGTTCCTTCTCCGATTTGATATAATTTGGCATCCCGGTAGTATTTTTCAACCGGCAGTTCCAGGGAGTATCCCATTCCCCCATGAATCTCCATGGCCATCCCGGACACTTTCACCACCGCCTCACCGGCAAAATATTTGGAAATCCCGATTTCCCGTGTAAAGGGCCGTCCCTGATCATTCAGCCAGGCGCCGCGCCGTACCAGTAGTCGTGCGGCTTCCGTAAGGGAAACCATTTCAGCAATGCATCCTTTAATCAACTGATATTCGGCAATGGGTTTTCCGAATTGAACCCGATTATTGGCATACGCCACTGAACAGTCGATACAGGCCTGGGCTAAACCGACCGCACCGCTGGCCACACTGATACGTCCTCTGTCAAGAGCGGTCATCGCCACTTTAAAGCCGCCTCCCCATTCACCGAGGAGGTTTTCCTTGGGCGCGCTGACATCTTTAAGGTGGATTTCAGCAATCGGGGACGATTTATCGCCCAACTTAGGCGTTTCACGTGTCATCCAGCCGGGTTGATTCGTTTCAACCACAACGGCACAAAGCCCTTTATGTTTGAGGTTCCCATCAAAAGTCGCATAAACAATGGCAATATCGGCAACGGTGCCGTTGGAAATCCATGTTTTGGCGCCGTTGAGAAGGAAGTGATCTCCCTTATCTTCAATAACCGTCTCGATGGATGCGATATCAGATCCCGCATTGGGTTCTGAAAAACAGGTACATCCCAATTGTTTCGCAACCACGAGATCCTTAACATACCGGTCTTTTGTCTGTTGCGTGCCCCATTCCATAATGGTATAGGCTACTGTAAGGGCCTGAAGGTTAAACAACGAACGCAGCCCGGAATCCGCCCTGGATATTTCCTCACAGACAACGGAATGCGCCAGAAAGCCCAGGTCTGATCCCCCGTATTGAAATGGGAAAGCACATCCAAAAAAGCCTAACTGCCCCATTTTGATTACAAGATCCCGTTTGAACACATCTTCATCTATTCTGGTCAGCACTTCTTTACGCGCAAATCGGCGCGCTTCTTTCCGGATGGCTTTTATTTCTTTTGTCAATTCGAAGTCCATTTAATGTATCCCTTTATCATCAACGGCTTCACCGTTATCTGTATTACCCCGGCCGCTATGCATCTGATGGTATAAAATGCGGAGAAGGATACCACCATTCTCCGGGCTTTAAATTTAAATCCTTGATTAGAGTATGCATGAGATTATACGAAACCGCCTGCAGCGCCAACCCTCCGGGATAGTATGTGTCCATTTTTTGATTTTACACGTCCTTTATGGATTAACACGGATTTTCAAATTGGAGTTTCTGGTATTGTATAGTTGATTTACTATGTTCGAACTGATAAAATTAGATTTGCCAAGTAAATATTTTCTTGGAAAACCGGGGAACATCTGCTCTCAAATTCGGTTCAGGTGAATACAAAGCAAGAAAAAGAGATGGGTATTAAGGGATGCCGAGAATTGATCGCAGTAACTCCCCTCAAACTATTTTCTTTATGTTCAACAAACCAAAATGTCAAGTAAAGATTGAAAGCGCGGAGGTGAAAAGCTTTAAATGAGCAAAGAGAGTATGGCCGATATACCATTTTTACCGACGGAGATCATGGGATTAAGGTTACGCAATCGTTTCGTCCGTTCTGCTACTATGGAAGGCATGGCCACGGACAATGGATCACCCGGGCCGGAGCTTATCCGTTTGTATCAGAACCTGGCATCAGGTGGGGCAGGGTTGATTTCTACCAGCGCCTGTTGCCCGGACCCCGAATGGATGAATTGTTTAAAAGGGCAACTCGTTCTTAATGATAAAAGCCATCTGTCGGCATGGAAAGAGATGATCCGGACGATCCATGATCAAGGAGCCCTCGTTTCCCTGCAACTGGCGCCCTTTGTGACTCTGGGGGGAAGCCCGGCGGGGCCTTCTGAATATAAATCCGGTGTTCATGTGGTTTCAGCGGATGAGATCGGGCGTATTGCCTCAACATATGCAAAGACTGCGGCACTGGCCCGCCAGATCGGCGTGGATGCGGCACAAGTACACGCCGGTCACGGGTATGGGCTGAGCCAGTTTTTATCGCCATATTTCAACCATCGTGATGATGCGTATGGTGGATCGGTGGAGAATAGAACCCGTATATTCCGGGACATCCGCCAGGCTATTGCCGAAACCGCCGGGGCTGATTTTCCGATATGGATAAAAATGAACGCCCTTGACGGCGTTCCCGGCGGGTTGACACCGGACCAGGCAGCCCGGTTTGGCCCGCTATTGGCAAAAGCCGGTTACGGGGCCATTGAGGTCACCGGCGGATCGATGAGCGGCAGTCATAATTCACGGGGACCGCTGGAAAAAAGCGAATGGTTCGAGGGCTTTTATCTGGAAGGGGCAACAAAGGTAAAAGCGGTTACTGACTTGCCTGTCTCAGCCGTGGGCGGTATTCGTAAACTGGAGATGATCCAAAAGATTCTAACCGGTGGAACCGCAGACCTGATTTCATTAAGTAGGCCTTTGGTTCGCGAGCCCGGTCTTATCAACCGTTGGAATGACGGCGACATCAGTCCGTCCCATTGCATATCCTGCGATGGCTGTTTTAAAATGTTCGTTAAGGGTAAGGGATTGTTCTGTGTGCAGGAAGCCAAGAAGACTCGGGAATAAAGAGGAGTAATTGTTTTAACATTTCCAAATGGATTAAAGATAACGGGAAAACTAGTC